>CAZJAW010000328.1:0-3362 GCA_964544035.1 uncultured Rhodobacterales bacterium | reverse complement strand
CCACCATACCGCGGATCATTTCCATTCGCTCAGCGGGGCTCATGTCTTGGGCGGCTTCGATGTCGCCGGCCGTTGGGCCGCGCCCGGTGCCAATGGCGGGCAGGGCGTAATCCACCCCTGCGCGGGCCGCCATTTCTTCGATTTGCGCATGAATGGGGGGAATCCACGCCGCGTCAGGTGGTCCTTCGCGCAGCAGTTGGTCCCAAATGCGCAAGGCCGTGTCGGGCCGCCCGGTTTGGGCCATCATCAGCCCAAAGTAATACCGCGCAGGTCCGTCACCGGAATCCAATTCAAGGGTTTGCTCCAACGCCGTTTCAGCCTCGGGCGAGATATAGCCGCCTGCCGCCAAAATCATTAGATCGGCGTATTCCGAAAAATCGATAGCCGTTGCTTCATCGCCTTTTAATGCAATGACTGTGGCCTTGGCAGCATGCGCGTCGGCATAGTTGCCAAGGCGGGCCTCAGCCTGACTGAGTAGCGAAAACCCCTGAATATCGTTGGGACGGGTTTGCACAGCGCCGCGCAGCTGCTCAACAAGTGCCGCATAATCAGGACTGACTTCTGGGGCAGGCGTTGGGGGCACGCCTGCTTCAGCGCTTTCTTGGCTTGGGCGGTCGGCGCGCAGCGCCTGCGCGCTTTCAATCCTGTCTGCAAGGGCCAGATCACCATAACCGGGCGCGCCCAGCTGCATGTACATCACAAACGTACCGGCGATCAAAATGACCGCTGTTACACCTATGGTAACAACGGTGCTGCCCGCGCTTTTTGCTTTATCTTCATGGCGTTTTTGTGCGGCGTCGGCTGCCAGAATACGCCGTGAAACTTCGGTCTGGGCGCGCTCGGCATCGGCTGCTGACACCACGCCGCGCTCAAGGTCCCGTTCGATTTCTTTGAGCTGATCGCGGTAAACCGCCAGATCATACGCCGCAGGCGGGCGCGCATCCTGATTGCCGCGCATCAGCGCGCGTGCAAGCGTCGCCACCACCACCAGTGTGAGCAAACCTGTGAGACCCCAAAACAGCATGCGCATCCTTTGTTTTGCAAAACTTGTTGTGGTGTACCCTTAGGCGCGCGTCAGCAAAAGAGCCATTGCGCCCAACACGCACACAGGTTTGTCAGATGGGCGCGGCTTGGTGTCGCAAATCTGACCAAAAGTGCCGCCCGCGCTGGCCTTTTTCTTTGCCCAAGCGGTCATTACTGTCGCAAGACCAATTCATTCGATTCCAAAGCCGGAGCGTGCAGCGCCATGAAACGATATTCTGCCTTTGCCATCGCTCGCGAAGCGGTACGCTATCATACAGGCTGGGAACGTGCGTGGCGTGCGCCGGAACCCAAAGCCAAATATGATGCAATCATCATCGGGGCAGGTGGGCACGGGCTGGCAACGGCATATCACTTGGGCAAGAATTTTGGCATCACCAATGTAGCGATCCTTGAAAAAGGCTGGCTTGGCGGCGGCAACACTGGGCGCAACACAACGATTATTCGGTCCAACTATCTGCAGGATCCGTCGGCCGCGATTTACGAAAAGTCGCGCGCGTTGTACGAAACCATGTCCCAAGACCTGAACTACAACGTCATGTTCAGCCCACGTGGCGTCATCATGCTGGCCCAAACCCATCACGAGGTGCGCGGCTATCAACGCACGGCGCATGCCAATGCGCTGCAAGGGGTCGCAACCGAATTCATTTCTCCCGAAAAAGTCAAAGACCTCGTCCCAATCATCAACATTGACGGTCCGCGTTACCCAGTCCTTGGGGGGCTTTGGCAAGCACGCGGCGGCACCGCACGCCATGATGCGGTTGCGTGGGGGTATGCGCGGGCATGTTCTGACATGGGCATGGACGTGATCCAGAAATGCGAAGTGACGGGCATTCGGCGCGAAAACGGGAAAGTCGTTGGCGTCGACACGACCAAAGGCTCGATTGATTGTGCCAAGCTTGGCATCGTCGTTGCGGGCCATTCAGGTGACGTGGCGAACATGGCGGGCTTTTCTTTGCCAATCGAATCCGTTGCCCTTCAGGCGTTGGTGTCTGAGCCGATCAAACCCTGCATGGATGTGGTGGTTATGGCCAACACCGTGCACGGCTATATGTCGCAATCCGACAAGGGCGAGATGGTGATCGGCGGCGGCACAGACGGTTACAACAACTACACCCAACGCGGCAGTTTCCATCACATCGAAGAAACCGTACGCGCCCTAATCGAGACTTTCCCGATGATTTCGCGCCTTAAGATGCTGCGGCAATGGGGTGGGATCGTGGATGTCACGGGCGACCGTTCACCTATCCTGTCCAAGACCCCGGTGGATGGGGTCTTTATCAATTGCGGCTGGGGTACAGGCGGCTTCAAAGCGATCCCCGGTTCGGGCTGGGCAATGGCCGAGTTGATGGCGAAAGGGCATTCGCCGCTGACAGATGAATTTTCGCTGGATCGGTTCCGGGCGGGCAAATTTATCGACGAAAGCGTCGCTGCAGGGGTGGCGCACTAATGATGATGTCAATCGGACCCATGGCTTCGTGCAATGTGCACAGCATAGCTCGCTGCGCGGTCAGTCTCGGATGGGGGCTGATCCATCGCCCGTTTGTCTATAATCGTGCCGCGCGCTGCGCATCGTCTCACAAAATGTCTCGGAAATTCGCAAAACCAGCGGGACGCAGCCCGCGCAAAACCGCGCAACCGGCTGGGCTTGGCTTGTTTGGAACCAAACCACAGGCGGCGATTGCAGCAAATTCCAAAGATGCGCTGATGGGGGCTCACAGACAGGAGCAACCATCATGTCAGACCATTCACACGCAAACTTCAGCCGTTCCAGTGGCACCAGCGGGCGCGGCCTGCTTGTTACTGTTGTCATCATTGTCGCCATTGTCGGGTTCATCGCATTGCTCGGTTCTACCGGCGACGATCCCTCCAGCGAAAACAACATCACGCCCGCTGAACAATCGCCGGTTTCGCCAACCGAGTGACATAAACAGTTCTACCTTCACTACTCCACTTGGCGGGTGTCCTATGACGCCCGCCTTTTTTGCGTCTCTACCCCAAAAAGGAGCGCACATATGCTGATCCTGACCTGCCCCTGCTGCGGCCAAACTGGCGAAGAAACCGAATTTGTCGCCGCTGGGCAAGCCCACCTGAAACGCTTTGGCCCCGGCTCAAGCGACTCAGATTTTGAGGGCTACATGTTCATGCGGCACAATCCAAAAGGTGTCCACTTTGAACGCTGGCGCCATGCCTATGGCTGCGGCAAGTGGTTCCATGTTGCGCGCTGCACCATGACGCTGGAAGTGTTCGGCACGTATTCGGCGCAAACTCTGGAACCGCCGCAAGCCCTGTGCGAGGCGATCAGCGCAAAACGCCCCGGT
>CAZJAW010000327.1:0-3371 GCA_964544035.1 uncultured Rhodobacterales bacterium | reverse complement strand
GCTTGAGGCAGGAACGTCTTCGCTGGCTGGGGTCCGTGACGGGTGGTTGAACCGCATGCTGCAAACAGTGCCGGGTATTACGGCGCAAACGGCCTATGCGATTGGGCGCGAAGATATGCGGTTGCTTACGGGTACTGCAGAGGTCGCCAATTGGTCGCCAGACGCGGAATTTAGTCTTAGCCCACAGGCGGTGCGTTTGATGGAACTGGTCACGGAACCTGACCCGGCCATGCACGCGGCATTGTCTGAAGCCCAGATTTTGGCTGCAGCAGGTATGAAGAAGTCCAAAGGGCGCGTGCCCGATCACGTCCAGGTTGCTGAATTTGCGGCGCAACAGTTATCGGGTGAGTCGCGTATCGCGGCCTTTTCGTTGAATGGCTGGGATTCTCACGGCAATCAGCAGCGCGTTATCGGCAGCGCTTTGGACCGGTTGGCCGAAACATTGACGACCTTACGTGGCAAGATGCGTGGCGATACATGGAGCAAAACGGCTGTTGTGGCGATGACCGAATTTGGTCGCACGGCCCGTCAAAACGGGACAGGTGGAACTGATCACGGGACAGGCGGTTTGATGGTTTTGGCAGGCGGGGCTGTGCGTGGCGGACGCGTCTACGGAGACTGGCCGGGCATTGGCGAAAGTGATTTGTACCAAGGACGAGATCTGATGCCGACAGGCGATGTGCGTGCCCATGCAGCCTGGGTTATGCGCGGGCTCACGGGACTTGATCGTGGCACACTTGAAGACGCTGTTTTTCCCGGTCTCAATTTGGGCAGTGATCCCGGGCTGCTGTTGTAACACGTTGATCTGAATTCGCTTGGAGTCAGGTCACAGTCCGCCTAACGTCCCGCTATGTTTGAACTTTACCGCCCACATCACACACCGGTTCCAGATTGGACCCCGCCACGCGCACCCGACAGCACGTTGAAGTTGAACGGTCAGTATTGCCGTCTGGAGCCCTTGGTCGCCGAAAAGCATGCAGCATTGTTGTTTCGCGCTTATGCCGGGCAAGACCATGTTTGGACCTACCTGCCTTATGGCCCGTTTTCGTCTTCTTCCCAGTATCATCGATGGGTTCGCGAAGCAGAAGCAGACAAGAGCCTTGAATTCTTTGCTATCAAAAACCTGGACAGCGATGCATTCGAAGGTGTCGCTAGCTTTCTGCGCATTGCACCTAAAGCAGGCAGCATCGAGGTCGGACACATAAATTTCAGTCCCGCTTTGCAAAATACGCGCGCAGGCACAGAAGCCTTATTTTTAATGATGAAATGGGCGTTTGAGGCGGGTTACCGACGATTTGAATGGAAATGCGACGCGCTAAACGAGGGTTCTCGGCGTGCAGCTCAACGCCTCGGGTTAAGCTTTGAGGGCGTGTTTCGCCAGGCCGCTGTCGTTAAAGGACGCAATCGTGATACGGCTTGGTTTGCAGCAATTGACGCAGAATGGCCTGCGCTCAAAGAAGCGTTCCGAGTTTGGTTGGCCCCATCGAACTTCAAAGCTGATGGCCGTCAGATTGAACGGTTAAGTGACCTGACGGGTCTTGTTCGTGCAGCAGAAGACCCGCTGCTTGCCAAGTAACAAGGCAAAATCGAAGCTGACTTTACCTACGTATTGCTGACGCGTGGCTGTCAGATCGCGATGATTTCAGACAATCGTAGCTGTACCAATCCAGCAATTGTTGCCGCTTCTGACGCGGCAGAATCACCAACTGCTCGCTTGGCGGCTAAAGCGTCCGTAGCGCGGCAAAGCTCCTTGTCTTGTGCGCTGCGGGCCACTCCGCCCAAAAATTGTGCAATGTAGTCAAGGGTACGCGTGTCACTTGCTTCTTCCAAAACATCAGCGACATGGGCCATGTCATCGCGGTAAGCGACTGGATCTGGTTCCACAATCTCCTGCGGTACGGCGCGTGGCCCGAGGGGGCGACGTTCTACTGGCAAGTGGGACAGGATGGTGTCCTGAAAGACTGCCAGCGATACGATTGGTTTGCTAAGAAACCCGTCAACGCCGGCGCTCTTCATGATCTCTTCGCTGCCAAAATCGCCAGAGGTTCCAAGTACAACATCGGGGCGCTGTTTCGTAGTGACGAGTTCCTGCACCAAATCTGATCCATTCCCATCGGGCAGGCCCATATCAATTATTGCAACCGAAGGGCGATACACTTGCAAATGGCGCCGCGCTGCACGCAACGTATCTGCGCGCCTAATTCGCGCTCCACTCCGCAGGCACAACAAACGCAAAGCTTCGCAAGCAAAGCGGCTGTCTTCGATCACCAAGACTGTCAAGCCCAACAAAGGACGGTTCGCAGTTGGCGCGGGGTGGTTTAGCGTGAAAGGATCCGTATCCATGTTTCGACCTCCGTGAACTGTTGCGAGCATCGTTACGCTTGGATGCCTAACAGCACGTTAACGCTGGCTCTTGCACGGACCCTTTTGCTTCGCGATAAGGGCCGGAATAACCCAAAACCAAAGGACTCCTGTATGATTGGCCGCTTGAATCACATCGCCATTGCTGTGCCTGACCTCGAGGTCGCGGCGGCGCAGTATCGCAGTGCTTTGGGCGCTAAAGTTGGCGACCCCCAAGACGAACCCGATCATGGCGTGACGGTTGTGTTCATCGAATTGCCAAATACAAAAATCGAACTTTTGTATCCGCTGGGCAAAGACAGTCCAATCAATGGCTTCCTAGAAAAAAATCCGTCAGGCGGGATGCACCATGTTTGCTATGAGGTTGATGATATTATAGCAGCACGGGATCATCTGAAATCCACCGGCGCCCGCGTCTTGGGCAATGGAGAGCCCAAGATTGGCGCGCATGGAAAACCTGTTTTGTTCCTGCACCCCAAGGACTTCAATGGCTGCCTTGTCGAACTGGAACAAGTCTAGTGAGCATTACGTCCGCTCTCGTTCTTTATGCAGTCATCTGGTGGATGTGTTTTTTGATCGCATTGCCTGTCAAAGTGCAGACTCAAGGCGATTTAAACGACGTTGAACCGGGCACCCACGCAGGCGCACCCCAAGTGCATCACCTAAAGCGCAAGGCTTGGATTGTGACAGGTGTGGCGTTTGTTTTGTGGTGCATCGTTGCGGGTATCATCGTGTCGGGATGGATATCCCTAAGCGATCTAGGCTGGTTTGATCGCGCGCTTAAGCCTTTGTAAGATTGTGATAAAGATGGGTGAACGTGGCGGCCCCAATGATTGGGATCAGCAAGTTCACCAATGGGATCGACAGCGGGATTGCCATCAACGTACCGGCCAGCCAGATGGTGCCTGTATGGGCGCGGCGTAGCTCTTTCGCGCCCGCACGCCCAACCCGACGCATGGCGGCCAGCATGAAATACTCCCGCCCCAACAGGAAGCCGTTCAGCCCCCAAA
>CAZJAW010000326.1:0-3383 GCA_964544035.1 uncultured Rhodobacterales bacterium | reverse complement strand
GGCGACTTTGCCGGACTTGTCGAAGAAATCGGCGAAGCCTTCATTCCCATCTTTATCATTCTCGCCATCCTATCCCGATGGAAAGGACACACATCGTGAGCACCGCCACGCGCGCCCTTGTTTGTTTGCCCACCGACGCCCTGAGCGAGGATATCCCATTTTACACCAAGGTGTTGGGGTTAAGGATGGAGATGATCTACCCCGCCGATGACCCACAAGTCGCAGTGTTTTCCGGCCACGGGCTGCGCGTGCGGATCGAACAAGGCGCAGACGAAGCGCCGGGCACCTTGCACATCATAACAGACGATCCTGACAGTTTTGCGGACGGGGCACGTGCGTTGACAGCGCCCAACGGCACCAAGATCAAGATTGAGCCCTTAAATCCACCTCTGGAAATGCCCGAAACAGTGCACAGCTTTGTGGTGCGCCGTCTGGCGGATCAAGCGCCGTGGGTCATTGGCCGGGCCGGCATGCACTACCGGGATTTGATCCCCGACCGCTTAGGCGGATCAATCATCGCCAGCCACATCCGCATCCCCGATGGGGGGCCTGTGCCAGACATGGTGCATTACCACACCGTCGGTTTTCAGTTGATCTTTTGCTACAAAGGCTGGGTCGATCTGGTCTACGAAGACCAAGGAGACCCATTTCGCCTGCACGCTGGCTGTTGTGTGATCCAACCACCCGAAATCCGGCACCGCGTACTGTTTGCATCGGAAAACATCGAGGTCATCGAAATCGGCGTGCCTGCCGAACACGTCACCACCATCGATCACGATATGGACCTGCCCAACGGCCCTGCCAACCCCGACCGCCGCTTTCAAGGTCAGCGATTTGTGCACCACAAAGTAGACGAAGCCACGTGGGCCCCTTTTCGCCTGTCAGGGTTTGAGGCCCGCGACACAGGCATATCGGCCGGAACCAATGGCGTCGCCGGGGTGCAGGTTGCACGCCGCAGCGCTGGCGAAACGGAATGGGTTCGCCACGACAGCGACATCCTTTTTACCTTTGTTATGGAAGGCGCTATGACCCTCCAAGGCGAAGACCGCGAACCTTTCGCACTTGAGCCCGGTGACGCCTTTGTTATCCCTCCAGCCATGGCCGTGCGCTACGCTGATCCTTCAGATGATTTGGAACTGCTCGAGATATCCCTGCCCGGTGTGTTTGCGACCACGGAACGAGACGATTAAGGACGTGACATGACCGATTTGAAAGACGCCGCCACCCAAGTGCGCAACAACGCCCATGCCCCCTATTCCAACTTTAAAGTTGGGGCGGCTATCCGAACGGCTGCGGGTACAATCTATACCGGGTGCAACGTTGAAAACGTCGCCTACCCCGAAGGCACCTGCGCCGAGGCAGGTGCAATTGCCGCAATGGTCGCCGCAGGCGAACGCGACATCACCGAGGCTTACGTCATCGCAGACAGCCCAATGCCCGTCACCCCGTGCGGCGGATGCCGTCAAAAACTGGCCGAGTTTGCAAAAGCTGATGCGCCTGTCACCATGGCCACGACTGAGGGCATCGAACAAGTGATGACCATGGCCGACCTCCTGCCCGGCGCCTTTGGCCCGGCCCATATGGAAAAAACAACATGAGCGACGCCCGCGCCATCATCGCAAAACTCAGCAAACGCCAAACCCCATCACGTGACGATTTGAATTGGTTTGCCCGTGGCCTTGGCGACGGCACTGTGACAGATGCACAAGCGGGCGCTTTTGCCATGGCCGTATGCCTGAATGGAATGGGCGATGTGGGCCGTGTCGCCTTGACCATCGCGATGCGCGATTCCGGCAAAGTACTGAATTGGGATCTGCCGGGTCCGGTGCTTGATAAACACTCGACCGGGGGCGTGGGCGATTGCGTCAGTTTGGTCCTAGCGCCCGCATTGGCCGCGTGCGGGGCTTTTGTGCCAATGATTTCGGGGCAAGGTCTTGGGCACACAGGGGGCACACTCGATAAACTCGGCACCATTCCCGGCATCAACATCCACCTTGGTCCGGACCAATTGCGCGACGTGGTGACGCGCGCAGGCTGCGCTATTGTCAGCGCGACGGCCGATATCGCCCCTGCGGACAAACGCCTATATGCCGTGCGCGATGTGACATCCACAGTCGACAGCCTTGATCTGATCACCGCGTCCATCCTGTCCAAAAAACTGGCCGCCGGACTTGATGGTCTGGTTCTTGACGTCAAAGTTGGTTCTGGCGCGTTTATGAAAGATATTGATGCAGCGCACAATTTGGCCAGCGCCCTTGTCAAAACCGCAAATGCGTCAGGGTGCAAGACCACCGCCTTGATCACGGATATGAACCAACCGCTTGTCCCCGCACTTGGCAACGCGTTGGAAGTGGCCGAAGTGATGCGCGTGCTGACGGGACAGGTCAAAAAGGGCCCGCTGATCGAAGTCTGCGCCAGCCTTGGCGGCGTGCTGTTGACAAATGCAGGTCTCGCAGAAGACGTACAAGCTGGGGCAGATGCCATCGCTGCTGCGTTATCAAGCGGTCGGGCCGCTGAACGATTTGGCACTATGATTGCAGCCATGGGTGGCCCTGTTCAGTTTGTCGAAAACTGGTGGCGCTTCTTGCCCGAAGCGACCCTGATCCGCGAAATTTCTGCGCCTGCCTCGGGCTATATCACGGCCATCGATGGCGAAGCGCTTGGATTTGCCGTGGTCAATCTGGGCGGCGGACGCAAAGTCGAAACGGACAAGCTGAACCTTGCCGTAGGTCTGTCAGATGTGGTGCGTTTGGGTGCACGGGTTGAACGCGGCCAACCGCTTGCTGTGGTCCACGCCGCGCGTGCGCTAGACGCGGATCGCGCCGAAACTGCACTGCGCGCCGCGATCACCATCGCGGACAAAGCAGCGCCCAAACCTGACTTGATCCTCGATCGGATCGGCTGATGCCACGCGCCTTTCTTGTGGTCATGGATTCCGTGGGCATCGGCGGCGCGCCAGATGCCCATGCCTATTTCAACGGAGACGTTCCAGACACTGGGGCCAACACATTGGGCCACATCATCAAGGCCTGCGCCGACGGAAACGCGGACACAGGGCGCAAGGGCCCGCTCACCATCCCGACGCTAAGCGACATGGGCCTTTTTGAGGTGATGTCGCTCGCCAATGGCGACCCATTCGGCAACACACTGTCGGGCGCGGCCACCGAAGTCTCACAGGGCAAAGACACCCCTTCAGGTCATTGGGAACTCGCGGGCCTTCCCGTGCCTTGGGATTGGCACTATTTTCCAGACGCCGATCCGGCTTTTCCTGACGAGGTGACCCAAGCAGTCTGTGCCGCGGCGGGCACTGATGGGATTTTGGGAAATTGTCATGGCTCAGGTACAGAAATGGTCGCCCGCCACGGTGCCGCGCATCTGCGTAC
>CAZJAW010000325.1:0-3409 GCA_964544035.1 uncultured Rhodobacterales bacterium | reverse complement strand
CTTCGGCCACTGTCGAAGAACACTTAAGGCTTGCCCGCGAAGCTTTAGCCGTTGAAACCACGGCCCAAGCCGTGCTCAAGGCCGCCTTCGCAAATCAGATGTTTATTTTGGAAGCGTAATCGCCTACTGCGCGCAATAAAATATCCCGCATTGCGGGAATTTGTGCGATTTATCAGTCGATTATGGCACTAAATTACATATTACCTAACGTCATGTGTAACATTTGACCGTTAGGTAAGGAATCCCCCACTTTCTAAATTACCACAAATCGGGCCATGGTATTCATGTTCCGTGAGTGGTGGCTTTAGCCAGGGAGCACCGGAGAGGACCCTTTGTGATTTCATTGGCACTCCGATCCGACCGGTTTACCCGGACCCGGCTTGCCTGTGTATTGATCCGCAGGTGGGTCGGACTTTAACGTTCTTAGGTCTCCTCCCCGTGGCCAGGACGTGCGCAGGTCGGGCGGGATCGCTGTCCCAAATCAGGTTCCGCCCCCCTGCCGACGTTTCCAATCAGATCAAAGCACTTCATCTGTCGCGGCCCGAATAGCATTGCGCATTTCTTGGTCGAGCGCGGAATGCACATTGCCCTCAAGGATTCGCAGGCGGGCTGCAGGCCAGCGTTTGGCCAAATCCCAGGGGCCCCGCAATGGGCAAGACGGATCAAAGCGGCTGTGTATCATCGTACATGGAATATGCGCCATGCGTTCTGCACCACTCAGCAGGGCTTTGTCCTCAAGCCACGCAGAGTTCCCAAAGTAGTGCGTAACGATCCGCGCAAAACACAAGCGAAACGCTGGATCAGAATAGCGCGACTCTGGCGCTGTGATGTCACCGCCAAATATCGCAGCCTCCCAAGTGCACCAGGCATCTGCTGCCGCCTGCCCAAGGGATGGGTCCCGCAATCGCTGGGCGTAGGCCGTTATCCTCTCCGGCGTTTGATGCGGGTCTTGGCTGACTTCGGGCACATGTGCGCAAAAGGCATCGTAGGCTTCGGGAAACAAGTTGCCAATGTCCCCGTAAAGCCATTGTAGATCGCGCGCCTCTGTGGTGGCCACCCCGGCCAACACCATGGCGCGCACGCGCATCGGGTGGGTCTGTGCATAGGCCATGCCAAGGGTCGATCCCCAAGAACCACCAAAGACAACCCATTGCTCGACCCCAAGATGCACCCGCAGTCTTTCAATATCCGCGATCAAATCTTGGGTGGTGTTGTGTTCAAGCGCGCTCAAGTCAGTTGCCGCATTGGGCGTGCTGCGCCCACAGCCGCGCTGGTCCATGCAGGTCACTCGAAAGCGGTTCAGATCAAACAGGCCGAAATGACCCGGCTGACAGCCAGAGCCGGGACCACCATGCAGCACCAACGCATCTATCCCCTGCCCGGCCTGTTCAAAGTAAATGCGATGCCCGTTGCCAACGTCCAACATCAGCGCCCCCCAAATGGAAAAAGGCGCGCCCAACTGAGCGCGCCTTGTCCAATACTATCACGTCTATTTCAGACGCCAAATCCCGTTAAGGGATCGGTGGCAAAATCAGCTTTGGCCGACTTTAGCGACTTCTGCGGCGAAGTCTTCTTTTTCGACTTCGATGCCTTCGCCCACTTCAAGACGCGCAAAGCCAGTGATGGTCGCGCCTGCTTCTGTTGCGGCAGCTGCCACGGTCAAATCAGGGTTCACAACAAAGCTCTGGTTCAGCAACGTCACTTCGGACATGTACTTTTTCATCCGGCCCACGATCATCTTTTCGATCACCGCTTCGGGCTTGCCGCTTTCGCGCGCAATGTCCATCTGGACTTGCTTTTCTTTCTCGACGACTGCTGCATCCAGATCCGCTTCGGACAATGACGCCGGGTTCACCGCTGCAATGTGCATTGCAACTTGCTTGCCAAATGCGTCATCGCCACCTGTCATCGCCACAAGCACACCAATCTTGCCCATGCCGGGCGCGGCTGCGTTGTGCACGTAAGAAACAACAGTGTCGCCCGTCAGTTTTGCCATGCGGCGTACGGACATGTTTTCACCAATGGTGGCGATCTTGTCAGTCACGACGTCAGCGACAGATTTGCCACCCATGTCCGCGGCTTTCAGACCTTCAACATCATCTGCACCCAAAGCGACGGACGCGATGCCCGACACCATGCCTTGGAATTCTGCGTTCTTACCAACAAAGTCGGTTTCCGAGTTCACTTCGACCGCAACACCCGTGCCACCGTCCACAACAACAGCCACAAGGCCCTCGGCTGCGGTACGACCGGATTTCTTGGCCGCTTTGGCCAGACCCTTGGTGCGCAGCCAATCAACTGCGGCTTCCATGTCACCATCGTTTTCGGTCAACGCCTTTTTAGCGTCCATCATGCCTGCGCCCGTGCTGTCGCGCAGTTCTTTGACCATTGCTGCTGTGATTGCCATCTTTGGCTCTCCTCATGATACAAATGGGGTACGGCGGTGCACAACACCGCCGTAAATATGCGTGTCGCGACCAGCCTTAGCTTTCGGCAGGTGCCTCAGCGGCAGGTTCTTCGGCCACGGCATCTTCGACAGGGGTTTCTTCCATTGCGCCCAGATCAACGCCAGCGGCACCCAACTGCACGTTCATGCCGTCCAAGGCCGCACGCGCTGCCAAATCGCAATACAGCGCGATGGCGCGGGCCGCATCGTCGTTGCCAGGGATGATGTAATCCACACCATCAGGCGAGCAGTTGGTGTCAACCACAGCCACAACTGGAATGCCCAGCTTGTTGGCTTCGGCCACGGCCAGTGCTTCTTTTTTCACGTCGATGACAAACAGCAGGTCCGGACGACCGCCCATTTCGCGAATACCGCCAAGCGAGGCTTGCAGTTTGCCTTGGTCACGCTCCATGCCCAGACGTTCTTTTTTGGTCAGACCTTCGAAACCAATCTCGGCTTGCTCGTCGATGGACTTCAGACGGTTGATCGACTGAGACACCGTCTGCCAGTTGGTCAGCGTGCCACCAAGCCAGCGGTGGTTCATGTAATATTGTGCGCATTTTTCTGCCGCATCCGCGATAGGCTGTGCCGCCTGACGCTTGGTGCCAACAAACAGCACACGGCCGTTTTTGGCGACAGTGTCACGAATGGCTTGCAGGGCTTGATCCAACATTGGAACAGTCTGCGTCAGGTCCATGATGTGGATGCCGTTGCGCGCGCCATAGATGAAGGGGCCCATACGGGGGTTCCAGCGCTGTGTCTGGTGACCAAAGTGTACGCCTGCTTCAAGCAGTTGGCGCATGGTGAACTCGGGAAGAGCCATGTTCGTTTCCTTTTCCGGTTTTCGCCTCGTTCAGGGGTGTAGTGCGGATGCACCAACCGGTGGACATTTGGGGATGTCTCCCCCATCTGCCCGCCCTGAACTGCGGATTAATGAGGGGGCCATAGGGGAATGCGCGCGCG
>CAZJAW010000324.1:0-3422 GCA_964544035.1 uncultured Rhodobacterales bacterium | reverse complement strand
CATATTCACCTTCCGCGCCGAATGACCATTACCATTCACAAAAAGCTCCGATGGGTCGCGCGCTTCACCATGGAACACTCGCCCCGGAATAATCATAAAACTGCCCGGTCTGTGCGGCTTTCAAACCATCTATGACATCAATCAGGTTTCGTGCGGCCTCATTGGCCGGGACGGATTGATGTCGATCCAGATATTTCTCCGTGAATCGCGTCGCGACAGTGCCCGGATGCAACGCAACAACCGCCGCTTGCCGATGGCTGCGCGCCAGCTCAATCGAGGCCGTGCGTACAATCTGGTTCACCGCAGCCTTAGCCGCGCGGTAACTGATCCAACCGCCCAAACGGTTGTCAGCGATCGAACCGACACGCGCAGACAAGACGGCCAAAACCGAACGCCGGTCCCGTGGCAACAGTTCATGGGCATGGGACAACACCAAAGCTGGACCAATCGCGTTCAGCGCGAATTGATCCGCCATAGCCACCGCATCCAACCGCTTAATGGTCTTCTCAGGCGCCGCTCCAGCGATCTCCAACGCACCTGTCGCGATGATCACCCGGTCATAGCTCCCGCGCCCGGTTAAGTGCGCGGCAACAGATGCCGCATCAGTCACATTGAAACCGTCGCGGGTGCGCGACAAACAATCCACCTGCACACCCCGCGCTTCAAACTCGCCAGCAAACGCCGATCCGATTCCGCCGGACGCGCCAATGATCAAAGCCTTTTCCATGCAACCGTACTTAGCTCATGAAGGCATCCAATCCACCTTCATTGTTCCACAAATACTCAAATCCAACGCCCACGTAAAAAACCACCCTTCCCATTTATCAACTGCGCGGTATAACTGCGCTTATGACCGAAGCCGCACATACCCTCGACGAACGCCTTACAGGCGCGTCTTTGCGTGGCCTACTGCTCCTAATTCGCCTCTGAGCGCAGCCGGTCGGCGCGCCCGCTCAGAGGATAGCCCGCGCGCCCAAGGCATCAGGAACAGAATTCAAAAAGAGATACCCAAATGACTCAGGACGACAAAACCCAAGACCGCGTTGTCATCTTTGACACCACTCTGCGCGACGGCGAACAATCCCCCGGCGCCACAATGACGCATGCAGAAAAGCTCGAAATCGCCGGACTGCTGGATGATATGGGCGTCGACATCATCGAGGCCGGATTTCCCATCGCCTCAGAGGGCGATTTTAACGCAGTCAGCGAAATCGCAAAAAACGCCACCAATTCCGTGATCTGCGGACTTGCGCGCGCGCAATTTGGCGACATTGACCGCTGCTGGGAAGCCGTCAAACACGCAAAACAGCCTCGCATCCACACCTTTATCGGCACGTCACCCCTGCACCGCGCCATTCCAAACCTCACAATGGATGAAATGGCAGAACGGATCGAACAAACCGTGACGCACGCGCGCAACCTGTGTGACAACGTGCAGTGGTCACCGATGGATGCCACGCGCACTGAACTCGACTATCTGTACCGCGTCGTCGAAATTGCGATCAAATCGGGCGCAACCACCATCAACATTCCCGACACTGTCGGCTACACAGCCCCGCGCGAAAGCGCGGACTTGATCGCCAAACTGCTCGAAAATGTGCCCGGTGCCGATGAAATCGTCTTTGCAACGCACTGCCACAACGACCTTGGAATGGCGACGGCAAACAGCCTTGCTGCAGTCGAAGCGGGTGCACGCCAGATCGAATGCACAATCAACGGCCTTGGCGAACGCGCAGGTAATACCGCGCTGGAAGAAGTCGTGATGGCCCTGAAGGTGCGCAATGATATCATGCCATTCCGAACCGGCATCGACAGCACCAAGATCATGAACATCTCGCGCCGAGTTGCCACTGTCAGCGGCTTCCCCGTGCAGTTCAACAAGGCCATCGTTGGCAAAAACGCCTTTGCCCATGAATCCGGTATCCACCAAGACGGCATGTTAAAAAACGCCGAAACTTTTGAAATCATGCGCCCCGAAGACGTCGGTCTGACGGAAACCAATATCGTCATGGGCAAACATTCAGGCCGCGCAGCACTGCGCTCCAAGCTCGAAGATCTCGGGTTCGAATTGGGCGACAATCAGCTCAAGGACGTCTTTGTACGTTTCAAAGCGCTCGCAGACCGCAAAAAGGAAATCTACGAGGACGATCTGATTGCGTTGATGCGCACAGCCACAGATGCCGAGGAAGACCGGATCAAGCTCGTGTCTATGCGCGTTGTCTGTGGCACCGATGGGCCGCAAGAAGCTCAGATGGTCCTCAACATTGATGGCACGGACCAAAGCACGACCCAAACCGGAGACGGGCCTGTAGACGCGTCATTTAATTGTATCAAGGCGCTGGTCGAACACTCCGCCCGCCTGCAACTTTATCAGGTGCACGCGGTGACAGAAGGCACTGATGCCCAAGCCACTGTTTCAGTGCGGATGGAAGAAAACGGGCGCATTGTGACGGGCCAATCCGCCGACACAGATACAGTTGTGGCAAGCACACAGGCCTATGTCCACGCGTTGAACCGCCTGCTTGTTCGCCGCGAAAAGACTGGTAAGGACACACCCGAAGTCAGCTACAAAGACGTCAGCTAACTCTATTGGTGCGCGCTCACCCGCGCACCAACTTTCCCAAAAAGCGCCTTCGTCAGTGTGAGGTTCTGCAGGCTTCGGCAAGTACATATCCTAACTTAGCTGCCGCCTTGCGAATTATTTTTGCAGACCCTTTCTCCGAACTTCCTGCCTCTGGACGGACCCAAATCGCAGCAAAAGCAGCGCAAATGCCAAGCCAATTCCTATCTTGCGCAAAATAAAGTCTGCATCCTCACCTCTCTTGGCGGCAGACCGCCCATACATGCCCGCTTTCGGCCCTTTCGCCCCTTCACGCACAGGCCTATAAGACGGACGCCTGCGCCCTAATCTTGAGTCGCGGGCCTAAACTAATTCAGGCCAACCAAAGGCAAGGTGTACGGGCATGTCGATATTCGGAAATCTGGGCGGATTGTTTTCGTCTGACATGGCGATTGACCTTGGGACAGCCAACACGCTTGTCTACGTCAAAGGCAAAGGTGTGATCCTGTCAGAACCATCTGTGGTGGCCTATCACGTCAAAGACGGCGTGAAGAAAGTGCTCGCTGTTGGTGAAGACGCGAAGCTGATGTTGGGTCGTACGCCGGGGTCGATTGAAGCCATTCGCCCGATGCGTGACGGTGTCATTGCAGACTTCGATACCGCTGAGGAAATGATCAAACATTTCATTCGGAAGGTTGCAAAACGCTCTACCTTCTCAAAACCGAAAATTATCGTCTGCGTCCCACATGGTGCTACCCCTGTTGAGAAACGCGCGATCCGTCAGTCTGTGCTCTCTGCCGGTGCGCGTCGTGCTGGTTTGATCGCAGAACCGATTGCTGCGGCTATTGGTGCTGGTATGCCG
>CAZJAW010000323.1:0-3423 GCA_964544035.1 uncultured Rhodobacterales bacterium | reverse complement strand
CAGCGCCTCCATCACTTCGGCGTATTTCTTCTGCCAGACTTCCATTTCGCCGATTTTTGCATCCTCATAAAGGTCGGGATCAGCGAGTTTTTTGGCCAGTTTATCACGCATGTCGTTTAGTTTTTCAACGCGTGCTTCAGATTTTCGCACTTCGGACTTGAGGGTCAGGATTGCATCGCGGCTGAGCTTTTTAGGTTTTGGTTTTTCTGGCGCCGGCTTGGCGGGTTTGCTGTCGGCCAACAGCATTTTGCGGTAGGCTTCTAAGTCATCCTCGTAGGGTTTTACGGTGCCGTCTGACACCAACCACAACCGATCCGCGACCAGTTCAAGTAGGTGCATGTCGTGGCTGACAAGGATCACAGCGCCCGTGTAGGCCGTAAGTGCGGTGACGAGCGCTTCGCGGGATTCGATATCGAGGTGGTTGGTTGGCTCATCGAGGATCAGCATATGTGGCGCATCGAGCGTGGCGAGCAGCAGCGACAGGCGGGCCTTTTGACCACCCGAGAGTTTGCCCACGACTGTTTCGGCTTGGTCCGCCATAAGTCCAAAGCCCGACAGGCGCGCGCGCCATCTGGCTGGGCCTTCTGAGGGGCGTTCGCGGCGCAAATGGTCCAGTGGGGTTTCGTCGATGAACAATTCGTCCACTTGGTGTTGGGCGAAGTATCCAATGCGCAGTTTGCTGGATTTGGTGAACTTGCCAGACATGGCGGGCAGGCGGTCGGACAGAAATTTGGACAGCGTCGATTTGCCTTGTCCGTTTTTGCCCAGCAGCGCGATGCGGTCGTCTTGGTCGATGCGCAGGTTCAACTTTGAAAGGATTGTAGTGTCGCCATACCCTGTGCTTGCGCCGTCAAGGTGGATGATCGGGGGCGATAGTTCTTCGGGGTTGGGGAAGTCAAACCGTTTGAGGCCTGCTTCTTGTGGTGTGGTGATCGGTGTCATTTTTGACAACGCCTTGAGGCGGGATTGAGCCTGTCGTGCTTTGTCTGCCTTATAACGGAAGCGGTCCACGTAAGATTGCAGGTGGGCGCGCCGCGCGTCTTGCTTTTTCGCCATTGCAGCTGCGTTGGCCAGCCGTTCGGCGCGTTGCCGTGCAAACTGGTCGTAGGGGCCGGAATAGTAGGTCAGCTTGCGGTCTTCGAGGTGCAGAATGCCACCCACGGCCCGGTTCAGCAAACCGCGGTCGTGGCTGATAATAACAACTGTGTGCGGGTATTTGGCCAGATAATTTTCCAACCAAAGCGCGCCTTCAAGGTCGAGGTAGTTTGTCGGTTCATCAAGCAGCAAAAGGTCAGGCTGAGAGAACAGCACAGCCGCGAGTGCGACGCGCATGCGCCATCCGCCCGAGAAGTCGGAACAGGGCATGAGTTGTTCGGCGTCATCAAAACCAAGCCCCTTCAGGATCGTCGCGGCGCGGGCTTCGGCACTCCATGCGTCAATATCGGCCAGCCGCGTTTGAATTTCTGCAATGCGTGTGGGGTCTTGGCTTTGATCTGCCAATAGCTCTGCGCGTTCGGTGTCGGCCGCCAGCACAGTATCAAGCAGCGAGGTGGCCGAGGCGGGGACTTCTTGGGCGACACCGCCGATACGTGCGCCCGATGGCAGTGAAATGTTGCCACCTTCAAGTGTCAATTCGCCCCGGATCAGGCGGAATAGTGTGGTTTTGCCTGTGCCATTGCGCCCGACAAGGCCGACTTTATGGCCCTCGGGAATGACTGCGCTTGTGGCTTCAAACAGAGGGCGACCAGCGACGGCGTAAGAGATATCATTGATACGTAGCATGGCGCGACGACTGCAGCACTCACCCGGCCAAGTCAATGCGATCTGCGTCACTTATTGCAAGGTGTCGCCAAGTGGTGTGGCATCCATGGCCGGAAAGGGGATCGTCAAGGTGTCGTCGCGTTCAGAATAGACGATGACACGGAATGCATTGCGCAAATCCGCAGTCTGGCACGGTGTCATTTGGCGGAGGTCGAGTGGATCACGCACGAGGCTTGTTGGGCAAAGCACACATGTATCAAACGACAATTTCACAATAGGCAATAATCCACTTTTCCAGCGTTCCATCCCGTGTTAGGCGGCGCTCAATTCAATACGGCGGTGTTGCCGTGCAAACAGGAGTGATCCCATGGCGCTTGAGCGTACTTTTTCCATCATCAAACCCGATGCCACCCGCCGCAACTTGACCGGTGCCATCAATGCCAAATTCGAAGAAGCTGGCCTGCGCATCGTCGCACAAAAGCGCATCCACCTGACCAAAGAGCAAGCCGGCGTGTTCTATGCTGTGCACTCTGAGCGTCCGTTTTATGACGAGTTGTGCGAATTCATGGCGTCAGCGCCAATCATCGCACAAGTTCTTGAAGGCGAAGGCGCTGTTGCCAAAAACCGCGAAGTGATGGGCGCAACAAACCCAGCAGACGCAGCGGCAGGCACAATCCGCGCTGAATTTGCTGAATCCATGGGCGAAAACTCGGTCCACGGTTCGGACGCTCCAGAAACAGCAGCGGTTGAGATCGCTTACTTCTTCTCGGGTCTTGAATTGGTTGGTTAAGCTGACCTTAAGGCTTTGACGTATTGGCGGCGCTTCCACTTAGGGAGCGCCGTTTTTTGTGTGAAGTTTGGAATTTAATGCGCTGAATTTAGGCGAATTTAACGCTTTTCAATAACGCCAATATCATCGAGCGCGCGTTCAAACGCGGAACGTCCACTGTCAAAGCTCTCGGCTTTGATCTTGTCAAAACGGGCGCGCAGGGCCTTTTTCTCTTCGCCTTTGCAGTCGTTCCAAGGGCGTCCCTGTAGCCCCATGACCAGCACGTAATACCCGATGAAATGGGGTTTGGTGCCAGCGCGCAGTAAGCGGGCATAGGCCACATCTGGGCCAATGTCGTGCAGGGTTTCGGCGTCAGGAATGCCAGCCTGCGCACAAGCGGCATCCATCATAGGACCGAGGTTACGGATCGAGGAAACTGGTGTACCCATCCCGCGAATTTAACGCGCGGGATGTGACCTGTCACGCAGGTTTAATAGCCCGTTTTTAGATGCTGGCGAAGTCTGTAAAGACTGGCTGCGGCTTGGGCTTTTTGGGCGGCTGCGGCGCTTGGGGCGGGGTACTCGGTTTAACTGACATAACATTCACTTTCACTACTACTGCATTAATAGCCATTTTACTGACGTTGACAGATTTCAGCACAGCGGTGTGCCGTCACAAAGTTACAGTCGTGGCATTTATGTGTCACGTTCAATGCAATAATGTGTGATCTGACGGTATGGGTGGTCGGGATCACACAGAATAGTTGGGAATTTTGGTTGGTTTACTGGGTCTGGCCAGCCTTGGGGCTCAAGCGCAATGCCGGCAAAAGGTACGATGTCCGGACCGGGCAGCGTTGGGAGGTGTGTCCGGGCATAGACTTGGAAGCCGGGTGC
>CAZJAW010000322.1:0-3441 GCA_964544035.1 uncultured Rhodobacterales bacterium | reverse complement strand
GTACGACATCGACCTCAACGTAACGCTGGCACCCGAAGGCAAAGAAGCCACCCAAGTCGCGAGCACCAACTTCAAGGAAATGTACTTCTCTTCGGCCCAACAGCTCGCGCACCACGCGACCTCAGGCTGTCCGATGAACGTTGGTGACCTCCTCGGTTCTGGCACCATCTCGGGCCCGACCAAGGCTGAACGTGGCAGCCTTTTGGAACTCAGCTGGGGCGGTAAAGAACCTCTGACTCTGGAAACTGGCGAAACCCGGACTTTCCTCGAGGACGGTGACACACTTACGCTCCACGGCACCGCTCAAGGCGACGGTTACAAAATCGGCTTCGGCCCCTGTGCGGGAACCGTCCTACCGGCACTAAAGGACCCCTACGAACGCTAATCCGTTTTCGGCTCATCAAACCTGGACGAAACGCACAAACTGGTGCGTCACGATCAGAACGGAGGCGTTTTCAAAAGGTGCGGCAGAATCAACACTCTTGCGCAAAGGCAAAAAATTTTGAAAACTTCGACGCATATTTTAGGCACAAATTTTTATTATTTATTGGGCCGTTGACATCCAAATTCCGAAAGGAGCAGGACACGGGCATGCCAAGACAAAGCTCCTTTCTCAGCAACGATCCAACTGACGTCACATCTTCTCAGACAGGTCCGCGCCAATGACGGATGTGCTGGTCCCCCTCGCGCTTATATCGGACCCCAAACGTTTTGGTGGCGCCCGGCGCGGCGATTGCGTGCGCGGGGTACCTGCGATCAAGGACGGCAAACTCGTCGCGCTGGCCCCTCCCATCGAGGACGCGGCAAAGCTGGTCATACCGCACCTAACCGAAGCCCACTGCCACCTCGACAAGTGCCACTCTATTGCACGCATCGGTCAAGCCGGTGGTGATCTGGCGCACGCGCTTGAACAGCAACGCGCCGACAAGAACAACTGGAGCGAAGACGACCTGCGCGCGCGCGCCAGCAAGGGACTGAACGAAGCCATGGCTAATGGTTGCCGCACCATCCGTAGCCACGTGGACTGGGGCGACACGGCTGCACCACCGCTCAGCTGGTCCGTACTTACAGAAATCGCGGAAGAAACCGAAGACCTGCAACTCTCAACCTTATGCGGCATCGACCAATGGGCCGACCCGGATTTTGCAACGAAACTCGGCGAGATTTTGACCGTGACCGAAGGTGTCGCAGGGGCCTTTGTGCACGGGCACCACAACATGCAGGACGGGTTAAGGCACATATTCGAAACTGCGACACACCACGGGCTTATGCTAGACTTCCATGTTGACGAAGGGCTCGGCGACTTAAACGGGCTAGAGGCCATCGCGGATGCAGCTTTAGCGACGAAGTTTGACGCTCCAATCCTGTGTGGTCACGCCGTCAGCCTGATAGATCGCGATGAAAGTGACTTTGCTCGGATCGCCGAAAAATGTGCGCGCGCGTGCATCACCATTTGTACTTTGCCGACCTCCAACCTCTATCTGCAAGGGCGTCGCGATGGCACGCCCGATCGACGCGGTATTACGCGCATGCGCGAATTGCGCGCAGCAGGGGTGAAGGTTGTTGTGGCCTCGGACAATGTGGGGGATGCCTTTTGCCCGCTTGGTGCACATGACCCACGCGCCGCACTTGGTTTGGCCTGTCTCAGCGCACATCTTGACCCACCCCTTGGTGATTGGCTGACCACGATCACAACAGACGCCGCCGCCGCCCTTGGTCGCACGCCCCAGATGGTGGACGGCGCCGCACTTGATGATCTGCTCACCTGCGACGGCGAACACAGCGCCGACTTGATCGCTGCACGCAGCTCATTGCGTCCTGCGACACAGACTTTGATCTGACTGATTTTGGGTCTGAATTTCGGCGTTAAGTTCTTAACACTGCCAGAAACACCAATAAATCAGAGACCTACTGCCACTGATCCAACAATGGTTAAATCTGCGCAGCGGAGTCGCAAACAGCACTCAAACTTGGCGAAAACGACAAAAAATGCCGCTTTCTTGATCTCTTTCCACAAGGAGAAGGGGGGATGATAGGGTTGACGCGATGGCTTTGATCGTTTGAACTCGGTCCATTCCCCGCAAAAGGGGCGTCACATAACAAAGCAGATCAACTGCATCACCAATAGGCCGGGACGCTCACCCAGCCACATAAGAGCGCGACCAAGATGTCGCGACCCTATCAGAGAGGAAGAACATGACATTTTTAACCCGCTCCGGCAAACCGCTGCCGCAATCCGTCATCGACTCGGCGCACCAAGTCGGCACTGACCCGGTCAACCGCCGCGAGTTTCTCGCGATGGCCAGCACGTTTGGCGCAACAGCCGCCACTGCCTATGGCATGCTTGGCATGGCCGCCCCCGCTCAGGCGGCAGGGCAAAAAACCGGCGGCACTGTCCGTATTCAACAAGAAGTCCGCGCTCTCAAAGACCCGCGCACCTATGACTGGTCACAAATCGCCAACTTCTCTCGTGGTTGGCAAGAATACCTCGTCGCGTACGAAAACGATGGCACGTTCACCGGCAAATTGGTGGAAAGCTGGGAAATCAACGACGACGCCACCGAATATACCCTGAACGTCCGCAAAGGCGTAAAATGGAACAACGGCGACGACTTCACCGCCGAAGACGTGGCACGCAACATCACAGGCTGGTGTGACAAAAGCGTTGAAGGCAACTCAATGGCTGGTCGTTTCGCTACTCTGATCGATGCGGCGACTGACAAGGCCATCGATGGCGCCATCGAAGTTGTGGACAGCCACACTGTCAAACTGAAACTGCCAAACTCTGACATCACTCTGATCGCTGGTATGGCTGATTATCCTGCCGCCATTGTGCATGCAGACACCTCGCTCGACAGCATCGACAACCCTATCGGCACAGGCCCCTACTTGCCTGAATCGCTTGAGGTTGGCGTCAAAGGCGTGTTGGTGCGCAACGAAAACCACACATGGTGGAACGCGGGCAACGGGGCTTATCTCGACCGGGTTGAATACATCGACTACGGCACGGATCCATCCGCGTTTGTCGCAGCAGCCGAGGCCGACGAAATTGACATGACCTATGACATGGTCGGTGAATTCATCGATATCTTTGCGACACTCGACGGTTGGGTCGAGCACGAAATCGTCACTGCCGCGACCATCGTGATCCGTCCCAACCAGCTGGCCGAAGTTGACGGCAAACGGCCCTACGAAGATGCGCGCGTACGTCGTGCTTTGGCGATGGCTGTGGACAACAATGTCCTGCTGGAGCTGGGGCAAAACGGGCGTGGTATCGTGGCCGAAAACCATCACGTTGGCCCAATGCACCCCGAGTACGCCAAGCTGCCTGAGCGCGTGGTCGACCCCGCAGGTGCCAAGGCTCTGATGGAAGAAGCTGGCGTGGCAGATTTTGAACACGAGCTGTTCTCGATCGACGATGCATGGCGCAAGGACACCACC
>CAZJAW010000321.1:0-3443 GCA_964544035.1 uncultured Rhodobacterales bacterium | reverse complement strand
AAACATCGGAGGTCTTGCATCCATCCAAGCACCGTCTTCTTTGGCAGAAGCCACGGCCGTATGCACTGCCGCCATTGACCGGACACCCGCTTCTGCATTGGGCAGGCCATCGCGCTCTTCACCTTTGATCGCATCCGCCAGATCGCAGTAGACGTTGGCCACGGCCAGCGGGAACCCTTCGGGATGCGCGATTGAAACACGCGACAAGCGTTGCGCATCTTCATGCAGGCCACCTTCGCCTTTTTCGATGATCTGGGTGCGTTCGCCCACTGGGGTATAGATCAGCTGATTGGGTTGCTCCGACGTCCAGCGCATGCCACCCGTCTCGCCAAATATCTGGATGTCAAAGCCATGCTGGCGACCGATGGCCACGGATGACGTCCAAAGTCGCCCAACTGTGCCACCGCTCAGGCGGAAATTGACCATTGCATCGTCCTCCAGCACGCGGCTGGAAATGGTGGATGCAAAATCAGCAGACAGCTTTTCAACCTCATCATCGCAGATAAAGCTGGCCATGTGCAGCGCATGGATCCCGCAATCGGCAAACTGACCTGATACACCGGCCATGTCAGGATCATAGCGCCAGCGCACGCGCGGATTGTCCGCGTCTGTCGCATCACCGTGGTGGCCGTGGCTAAAGTTTGTGACCACAAGGCGCACTTTGCCAACTTCGCCTTCGCGCACCATGGCGCGCGCTTGGCGCACCATCGGATAAGCGGAATAGCAGTAGTTCACTGCACAGATTTTGCCTGTTGCCTCGGCGACGCGCACGATCTCTTCGCCTTGCTCGACAGTCATGGTCATCGGCTTTTCGCACAACACATTGAACCCGGCCTCTAGGAAGGCTTTGGTGATTTCGAAATGTGTGGCGTTGGGGGTGGCGACAGTGACCAGATCGATGCGATCTTCGCGCGCTTTTTCGCCTTCTAGCATCTCTTGCCAGTCGCCATAGGCGCGGTCAGGCGCAATCCCTAGGCGTTGTGCGTAATCACGGCCCGCATCGGCGCGGTGATCTAGCGCACCAGCCGTAAATTCAAACAATCCGTCCGCTTGTGCGCCCAGTCGATGCGCGGGCCCAATTTGGCTGCCTTCACCGCCGCCGATCATGCCCCATTTGAGTTTAGTCATCGTCGTTATCCTTAGAAACCAATGGATTGCAGGTATTCGCGATTTGCACGCGCGTCTTCCAGCGGGGTGCCGGGCATCGAGGGGTCGCAGTCTTGTTCGACCGTGCACCAGCCCTCAAAACCCGCATCCAACAGACATTGACGCACAGCGGCGAAGTCCACGTCGCCTTGGCCGAGGTTGCAGAAAATCCCCTGACCACAAGCGGTGTAGAAATCGGTGCGCTTGGCCACAACATCTGCTTTCACTTTGGGGTCTATATCTTTGAAATGCATATAGGAAATTCGATCCACGTTGCGCTTCATAAAGGCAACGGGGTCAAATCCTGCATAAGAATGGTGACCCGTATCAAAGCAGATCTTCAGGGTGCTTTCGTCAACTTCATTCAGCAATCGGTCCAATTCAGGTTCAAAGTCCATAAAGCCTGCGGCATGGGCGTGAATCGAGGTGGTTAGGCCGTATTCTTCGGTGCCGATTTTGGCGATTGTGGCGATGCGGTCGCGGTAGGCCGTCCACTCAGCTTTGTCCATTTGCTCCGCCTCAGTCGCGCGGCCAGCCGTCGGAGCGCGGCGGGGCGAGATCGAATCGATCAGCACCAGATGTTTGGCCCCGTGTGCGGTAAGTGCTTTGCAGGTGCGCACTGAGGCGTCCATCACATCGTCCCACATATCTGGGTCATGAAAGGCGCGAAATACCACGCCGCCGATGATCTCAAGATCACGCTCGGCAAGTGCAGGGGCCAGCACGGCAGGGTCCTCTGGCATATAGCCGATGGGGCCAAGTTCGATACCTTTGTACCCCGCACCCGCGCATTGATCGAGCACGGACTGCCACGTGGGATAGGCCGGATCGCTCGGGAATTCGATGCCCCAGGAACACGGGGCATTGCCGATTTTAATAGTCATTTAGATGCCTTTCGAAAGCTCAAACGCTACGCACGTCGATCCACGCCTTAGAGCGCGAGGATGCCAGTGCCGCAGCCACAACTTGGTTGACGTCCATGCCATCCTGAAAGGTTGGCCAGACGGGCGTGTTGGTTTCGATTGCGCGCAAGAAATCGCGTGCTTCGATGATGATTTGGTCTTGATATCCTGTGCCGTGACCCGGTCCCTGACAGAAAGGTTCATAGTCCGGATGTGCTGGACCAGTCAGGATTTTGCGAAAGCCTCGCGTGGCTTCGGGTTCGTTCATTGTGTAAAGCCACAGGGCGTTTTGGTCTTCTTGATCAAAACGGATTGCGCCGGTTGTGCCTGTGATTTCATAGGCATAGCCCATCTTGCGCCCGTGGCTGACGCGGCTGAAATACATCTGGCCCATAGCGCCATTTTCAAAGCGGCACATCATCTGGGCGTGGTCGTCATTGGACACAGAACCACCCGGACGGGTGGCGTGCACGGTTTCGACTTCTGCGATCAACGATTTGATCGGGCCGATCAACGCCAATGCGCCATTTATCATGTGTGGCGCAAGGTCGCCCATGGTGCCGTTTGCTTCGCCTTGTGTGCGCCATGTTGCGGGGGCGTCTGGCTCGGCCAGGAAATCTTCGGTGTGTTCGCCGCGAAACCATGTGACATCGCCAATTGCGCCGTCGGCAACCAGTTGGCGCGCGAACTGACTGGCCGGCGTGCGGATATAGTTGAAGCCAGTCATGCTGATTTGGCCTTTCGCGGCCTCTACCATGGCGCGGCTGTCGTCAATCGTCGCGCCAAGCGGCTTTTCGCAAAACACAGGTTTGTTAAGAGCAAAAGCGGCTTCGGCAATCGGGCGGTGATAGGTTTGCGGTGTGGCGATGATGATCGCCTCGACGCGATCGTCCTGCACCAAGGCCTGCCAATCGCTTGTCGCTCGGGCAAAACCAAAGGCTTTGCGATAGTTTTCAGCGCTTTCGGGGCTGCTGGCGCAGACCATCTCAAGACGGGGGCGTAGGGCCGTGTTGAATACTGCCCCTACAGCAGACATTGCGACAGCATGGGCTTTGCCCATATACCCACCACCAACGATACCAATGCCGATTTCTGTCATCGCGCCGCGCTTTCTTTGAAATTAGGTTTGCAACCGGTTGCAAAAACAGTATCTTCGGATTCGAAAACGCGCAACCATCAATCGTCGTGCAGACGCATTTTGGGTGGGGCGCACCTTAGGGATGAAACGGACTATGGCTGACAGCACCATTCGACTGACAACGGCGCAGGCAATCATCAAGTACCTTGCCAATCAGTACATTGAGATCGACGGACGCCAGGTGCGTGTTTGCGGCGGCGGGTTCGGTATTTTTGGACATGGCAATGTGACCTGTCTGGGCGAAGCTCTATATGATG
>CAZJAW010000320.1:0-3466 GCA_964544035.1 uncultured Rhodobacterales bacterium | reverse complement strand
CCCTGCAATAGCGATCTGATTGCACATCTTAGTCATCTGTCCCTTGCCGCTGCCGCCAATCCGGCGACACAATTTAGCATAGACATTCATGACCGGTTCAGCACGCGCATAGGCCCCCTCGTCCCCGCCACACATGATGGAAAGCGCTGCGTTTTCAGCCCCCGCTTGCCCTCCGGAAATCGGTGCATCAACAAAACTGATCTGAGCATCATCCGCCGCTGCATACATCTCGGCTGTTACTGCCGCAGATACTGTGGTGTGGTCCACAAAGACTGCGCCAGATGACATGCCAGCAAACGCGCCATCTTTGCCAACACAGACCGAACGCAAATCGTCATCATTGCCCACACATGAAAAAACGAAGTCCGCACCTGTTGCGGCCTCACGCGGCGTGCGCGCCATTGCACCACCGTAAGTCGCGACCCAATCGTCCGCCTTTGAGGCCGTGCGATTATAGACCGTCACGTCGTGGCCTGCCTTTTGCAAATGCCCCGCCATTGGCGCGCCCATCACGCCAAGACCCAAAAATGCAAGTTTCGCCATTCAAATCACTCCGTTTTGCCCAAGCCCCGGCTTGCGCTTCATGTTATGTCTACCTAACAGTCTTGGCCCAAGGGTGCACGTCAGAACAAGAGGCAAACAGCGGATATGGCAGTGGTGTTTCAATGGCTGGTGCGTCTTACGGCGGCATTGATCGTGCTGACTGTGGTGGCTGTGTCGATGGTCTACTACCTCGCGTCGCGCTCATTGCCAGACTACGACGCCGAAGTGCGCGTGCTGGGTATCAGCGACACCGTCGAGATCGTGCGCGACAATGCCAATGTGCCGCACATCTTTGGTCAGACCGATACAGACGTCTTTCACGGTCTTGGTTTTGCCCACGCGCAGGACCGACTGTGGCAAATGATGATGTTGCGCCGCACGGCACAAGGGCGCTTGAGCGAACTGTTTGGCACGGCAACCGTCGACGTTGACAGCTTTATTCGCCGTCTGGATATCTACCGCCTTGCGCAGCAGTCGGTGGACGATCAAGATCCGACAACACGCGCCGCACTTGAGGCGTATGCCGCCGGCGTCAACGCGCGGCTTGACCAAATCAACGCCGAAGCATTGGGGCGCGGTGCTCCGGAAATGTTCATATTCAAAACGGCCCTTGCGCCGTGGCGGCCTGCTGACACGTTGGCGATTGCCAAGCTGATGGGTTTGCAACTGTCCAGCCACATGAGCGAAGAAATCCTGCGCGCGCGCATGTCGCTGGCGCTAGATGATGCCGCACGCTTGGCCGACATCTTGCCGGACGCGCCGGGAACGGGCATCGCGTCTCTTCCTGAATATTCAACACTAATGCCCGGTGCTCCGCGATCTTTTGCTGCAGACGACGGCGGCGTGCACCCGCTGTCCCCGTTCCGCCCGCGCGGCTTTGCCGGAGCCTCCAATGCATGGGCCGCGGCCGCATCTCGTTCCGCGTCGGGGGGGACGTTGCTCGCGAATGACCCGCATTTGGGTCTGTCCGCGCCCTCAGTGTGGTACCTCGCCCGGCTTGAACTGCGCAGTGGCGGCGTGATCGGGGGCACAATACCCGGCATGCCTATGGTGCTGACGGGCCGTTCGGACCGGTTGGGTTGGGGGCTGACCTCGGCCTATGTGGACGATCAAGACATTCTCATCGAAGAATTGAACCCCGCAAACCCACTGCAATACCGCACCCCAGACGGGTTCAAAGACTTTGAACAACGCGACTCGATCCTTCAGATCAAAGACGCGAACCCAATCACCCTAACCCTAAGATGGAGCGACAACGGACCAATCTTGCCGGGTCGCTTTCGCAATCTTGAAACCATTACACCGCCCGGTCATGTGGCGGCGCTGTCGTGGACGGTGCTGTCTCCGAACGACACTTCGGTGAGTGCTGGCATTGGCCTGATGATGGCGCAAACCGTCGCCGAAGCGATCACAGCCGCGCAATCCTACATCGCCCCCGCTCAGAACCTGACGCTGACCGATCGCGGATCGATTGCAATGAAAACCATCGGTGCTGTGCCGCGCCGGGACGCCGCCCACCAAAGCCAAGGACGTTTACCCTCCCTTGGTTGGCGCCCCGAAAATCGCTGGCAAGGGCGCATGGCCTATGCAACCAACCCCGGCTTTGTGTCACCTGCCGGGGGTATCCTTGGCAACACCAATAACAAGTTGATCGACCGTCCTTTCCCCAACCATATCAGCTTTTTGTGGGGCGATACGCAACGCGTGCAACGCTGGCGCCGGCTGATGCAAGCGCGCGAAGTGCATACGCGCGACAGCTTCATCGAAGCACAACTAGACACTGTGTCCTTCACGGCGCGCGCGTTGCTACCGCTCATGGGGGCCGAATTGTGGTTCACTGGCGAGGCCGCCCCCGCAGGCACCCCCGAACGTCAGCGCCAACGCGCACTGGCATTGTTGGCTGAATGGAACGGCGAGATGAACGAACATTGGCCCGAGCCGCTGATCTATGCCGCATGGCTGCGTGCGTTGCAGGCCCGAATTGTGAGGGACGAAATCGGTCCGCTGGCCGATGCGCTTTCCCATGTTGAGCCCCTGTTCATCGAACGCACGTTTCGCGATATCGAAGGCGCGGCGGTTTGGTGTGACGTCAGGCAGTCCGCACCTATTGAAAACTGCGCAGACATGGCCCGCCTTGCCCTAGACGACGCGTTGATCTGGATCAACGAAACTTGGGGCACTCAATTGGAATCCCTGCGCTGGGGCGATGCGCATCAAGCACATCAGGATCATCAGGTGCTGGGCGAAGTCCCCGTGCTTCGAAACTTTGTTAACATTCGCCAATCGACCTCTGGCGGGGACAACACGTTGCAACGCGGACTGACAAAAGGCAGCGGCCCTGACCCCTTTGCCAACATACACGGGGCGGGCTATCGCGGCGTTTATGACTTTGCTGATCCCAACAGCTCTGTCTTTGTCATCTCAACAGGGCAATCTGGCCACTTCCTGTCGCGCCACTATGACGATCTGGCGCAGCTTTGGCGGCGCGGCGAGTATATACCGATGTCCTTAGACGAAGGGCTGGCACGCGCAGCAAGCGTCGGTGTCACGCGGCTTGAACCCCTGAGATAAGGTGCAGCATGTCCATTCATTGTTCCCAAAATACTCATAAGCGCCCATAGCCTTAAAATGCCAACAATCCTGTTCAACAAACCCTTTGGCGTACTGTCGCAGTTCACCGACAAAGGCACCGAAGGCTCGCCGCGCCCAACGTTGTCATCTTATATCGACCTGCCCGGCGTATATCCCGCAGGGCGGTTGGATCGCGATAGCGAAGGGTTGATGGTGCTGACAAGCGATGGGGCCTTGCAAGCACGCATCGCGGATCCAAAGTACAAAGCCGCCAAGACCTATTGGGTGCAAGTCGAAGGCACGGTTACTGCTGACGCTTTGCAGGCCTTATCCAAGGGAATACCCCTAAAAG
>CAZJAW010000319.1:0-3476 GCA_964544035.1 uncultured Rhodobacterales bacterium | reverse complement strand
CAACGCGAAGTTCTAGCTTATAACCTAGAAGCCGAAGGTTTTGCTGTCAGCCGCGCCGAAAACGGCGAAGAAGCGCTTTTGTTAATCGAGGAAGACGCGCCCGATATCATTGTGCTTGATTGGATGATGCCGAACCTATCCGGCATTGAAATCTGTCGCCGTATCAAGATCAAACCCGAAACGCGCGGCATTCCGGTGATCATGTTGTCTGCGCGCTCTGAAGAAGTCGATAAAGTGCGTGGGCTTGAAACAGGTGCGGATGATTATGTGGTCAAACCGTACTCTGTGATCGAGTTGATGGCGCGCGTGCGCAGCCAGTTGCGCCGTGTGCGACCCTCGACTGTAGGACAGCGGCTGGAGTTTGATGACATCACGCTGGATGCAGAGACGCACAAAGTCCTACGCGGGCAGTCGGACGTGAAGCTTGGACCAACTGAGTTCCGCTTGCTCAGCACGTTTATGGAAAAACCTGGCCGAGTCTGGAGCCGCGAACAATTGCTCGACCGCGTTTGGGGACGCGACATTTATGTGGACACACGTACCGTCGATGTACACATCGGTCGCTTGCGCAAAGCGTTGACGCAGCACGGAGGCGATGATCCGGTACGCACCGTGCGCGGTGCAGGTTATGCGCTGGGGTGAGTGCGCCAGCTTTTAGCATTTCGTCTTAAGCGACTGCATTACTTGGTTTTTTCACACACTTGGTTTTGGATATTTTTAACATAATGTGGATTATAAGCAATTCAGCTGTACCCACCAACGAGTCACGAATGCGGCCATCACGGACAACAAACACCTCGGTGCGGTTCTAGAGCATATCAAAGAGATACAGGGCGCCGCACCGCCAAAGCCGAAGACTCGGACAAATTCCGAGAAGATGGGTTACAAACCGAATGGACTGCAGCAAGGCAGACCTTCTGGATCACTACCAAGGAAAAAGATTGTACAAACCATAGAGTGACCCCATATTTCTGTTTTGACCCTAGGTGTTGAATGGACGACACGCTTCCACTGCTGACAGCCTATCTGGCCTACAGTTCACCAATAATCATCGTGTTATTGTGGGCAAGACTCACGTCTTTGGAATCAGTAAAAAGTTTGATGCTGCTCTATGCAAAAGCGCATTTTGTGGCGATCACGTTCGTCTTTGTCTACAGCTTCCTACTTGATGTCCTTTGTGACGGCAGCTCACTCAAAGGCTTTGTCAGATGCACCCTCGTTCCCCTGCAAATGGCAAACCTAACCTTGCCGATATTCCTGATTGCCCTTGCCGGATTACCTGCGTTTGGTTTGTTTGTTTTGATATACTGCGGCGCGAAAGAACTTCGGAAAAACAAGGTCACAAACACTGACCTCAAAGCCCGCAAGGCTTTTCAGCCCTTCGATATTTGAGGTCTCCGGGCTGCTAAGCCTTGCTACCGTCGCGCTCTGTGGTGACACTTCTGCTTTGCACAACCGGTGACATTTCTACTTGGTTGCAACATCAGATTGTAGCCGCAAAGCGATAACGTCACCCGAGAGCAAGTCCCAATGTAGCACTGCCCCCTAAGATCATTAAAGCTGTACAGCCGGCGACGCGCAAGTCACTTAGGCTTGGCAGTTTGTCCGCATAGCCCTACGCTTCGCGCTCTGAGATCAACAAAGGTGCGCCCGTGGAATTAAAAGACAAAATTATCGTGGTCACAGGTGCTGCCAGCGGCATAGGCCGGGCTTTGTGCGTGGCTTTTGCCGCTGAAGGCGCAAAGACCATCGTTTGTGTTGATCGCGACGATGTTGGCACCCAAGAGGTTGCAAAAGAAATCAACGGGATACCGATCACAGTTGATGTTTCAATAGAATCCGAAATCGCAGCAATGGTCACGAAAGTTGAAACCGAGATTGGCCCGATTGATGTGTTTTGCTCTAACGCGGGTATATTGATCGAAGGCGGCGCTGAAGTGCCCGACGCCGATTGGCAGCGCATGTGGGACGTCAATGTCATGGCCCATGTTTGGGCCGCGCGTCATGTGGTTCCCCTAATGGCCGCGCGTGGCGGTGGATATTTGCTTAACACCGCATCAGCTGCTGGTTTGTTGAACCAGATTGGTTCAGCCCCCTACGGTGTCACAAAACACGCAGCCGTTGGTTTGGCCGAGTGGCTGGCGATGACCCACGGTGACGATGGTATCAAGGTATCCGTTCTTTGCCCTCAAGCCGTCAGAACAGCGATGACCGAAGGGTTTGAGGACCATGTGGCCTCCATTGATGGTATGCTGGAACCGGACGCGGCGGCGCAATCTTGCATTGACGCCATTCGTGCGGAAACTTTTTTGGTTTTACCCCACGCGGGTGTGCTGGACTACATGCGGCGTAAGACTGAGGATTATGACCGCTGGATCGGCGGAATGCGGAAGTTGAACCGGGTTTATGGATCATAAAGTACATTCCCGAGGCAAAAACTTTGGGAACGTTATTGGCCCAATAAAAGACGCAAGGTTGCAGTACTATTTTTAGGGTTTAATCGGACGGATAAGCCCCTCTTGAGCAACTGAAGCAATCAGTGTGCCATCGCGGTTATAGATCGTGCCGCGGTTAAAGCCGCGTGCGCCGCCGGACCATGGGCTGTCCATCGTATAAAGGTGCCAGTCGCAAAACTGCGCCGGGCCATGAAACCACATGGCGTGGTCAAGGCTGGCGGTCATCACTTTGCCTGTGAACCATGTCTGCCCGTGTGGCCGCAAAGAAGAACCAAGTAGATTCATGTCAGATGCATAGGCCAACAGACAGTGCTGCAGTTGCGGGCTGATGCCGCGTGCTTCGGACATACGGAACCACAGATGATTGACATCATCGGCTGGCTTGGGCGTAAAAAAATCGCGCGGAGCGACTTCTCGGATATCAATGGGGCGTGGGCGCAGAAATTCGGCGTGGTGCTTTTCTGGGATCTGATCGATCACGCTTGCGCGCAGAGTTTCACGGTCGGCGAGGTCGTCTGGCCCTTCGACCTCTGGCATCGGGTGCTGGTGGCTCCAACCTTCCTCATCGGCATGAAAAGACGCCGCCATGTTCAGGATTTGCCGCCCATGCTGGATGGCGACCACACGCCTTGTGGTGAAACTGCCCCCATCGCGGGCGCGGTCAACTTGGTAGATCACGGGAATGCTTGGATCACCGGGGCGTATAAAATAGGCATGCAGGGAATGGCACAGCCGATCCTCAACTGTTTGATAGGCAGCAGCCAGCGCTTGCCCAATCACTTGGCCACCAAAAATGCGTGTGGGTGTCTCACCGCCCTGCCCGGCGCCGCGAAACAAATCCACTTCCAGTGCTTCGACGCGCAAGAGGTTCAGCAGAGTTTGGTGAGCGTCGGTCATTGGATGTCCTTTTTGCAATCTAGGCGCTGCCTGTCACATCAACGCGCCCTGCACCAGTGCCTTAAGTTCTGCGCGCGCAGACGTCACCGACGATGGGCTGAGTTGCGTGAATAATACGACGCT
>CAZJAW010000318.1:0-3476 GCA_964544035.1 uncultured Rhodobacterales bacterium | reverse complement strand
TGCAGCCACCGCGTGAGGGTGCTGTGACCTGGACACAAGACATGCTGTTTGACCTGTTCCCCAACCTTGCCGAACGCCGCAACAACCGGGGCAAGGCGTTATCAGGCGGCGAACAACAGATGCTTACGATTGCGCGTACCCTGATGGGCAACCCGTCTTTTGTGCTACTCGATGAACCCAGCGAAGGCGTCGCCCCTGTGATCGTCGAGCAGATGGCAAAAGTCATTTCGCAGCTGAAATCCGAAGGGCTAACGATCTTGCTGTCGGAACAAAACCTACATTTTGCTCAAGTCGTCGCCGACCGCGCTGTCATCATCGAAAGCGGAGAACGCAAATTTTACGGCACCTTAGACGAACTGAATGCCCAGCCAGATGTAAGAGACGCCTATTTGGCGGCGTAAAGGTATTGGGCGTTACAGCCCGCGATCCATCAATTCCTGGATTTGATCCTGTGCTGTGCCTGCTACAATGCGACCCAATTCTTGATCGCCACGCAACAGGATCAAGGTTGAGCGGCGTGGAATAGCCCGTGACCTTGCCACGTCGTGGTTGCCATATTCGTCCCAATCAACCTTGATGAATTTCATCGCCTTGTCATAGGCCGCGTTTTGCCCACGCAAAGCGTTGATCACCCGTTCTTGGCGCGCGCATGTGCTGCACCAAACCGCAGAATAGTCGACAAACACAGTCTTGCCCGCGGCCAATTCCGATTGGATCAGGCCCGGTGTATAATCAACAAAGCCTGCTGCAAAAGCCGTATGTGGAAGCACGCTTGTCGTAGCTGCAAATGCAAGAAAAGTGCGTCTTTTCATAGGTTGGATTCCTTCCGCTAGAGGACGACAGAGAGATCTTGAAGCCAGATCGGCATGATCGAGAGCAACCATGCTTCGATGATGTGGTGAAATTTGAAGAACAGCATCAAACCCACAGCAATGAACGTAGCGCCGATGATCGGCTTAGAACGCTCTGCCAGACCGCGCAGCGCATGCGCGCGGGTTCGAATGGTTTCGCGTGCGCCAAAGCTGAGGGCGAGGATCAAGGTAGACACGCCCAGCGCAAAAGCTGCCATGATCAACGTGACGTACCCAAGGTTTTGCCCCTGAGACGCCAGTGCAATCGCCCCGCCCAACGTTGGGCCAATACACGGCGACCAAACCGCACCTAACAAAAGACCACCAAGAAACTGGCCTTTCACCGAACTTGTCTGGATTGAATCCATGCGGTGATCTGCGCCTGCTGCGACACCTGCTGTTGCCATCTCAAAGGAGCGTGAAAACATCGGAACGACCATGATGATGCCAAACAACACCATCAAAACGGCACCGATTTGGGCCAGCACATCTTGCGTCAGACCAATGCCGGCCCCAAAGGCCGTCACAAGCACGCCAAAAACGACAAACGAGACGCTCATACCTGCTGCCAAGGCCAATGGCCCTGCTTTGCTGGCGTTCAATGCGCTAACCAAGACAATCGGCAGCACGGGCAAAACGCAAGGATTGATCAGGGTCAACAATCCCGCCCCATATGCAAATATGAATTCCATTCGATCACCACTTACAAAGGCGTTTGAGGCAGAAGTCCCCCAGTTGGTTGCCTGCGTAAGTGACTAAGTCACAGATTGGGCCTAAAAACATGCAGTCTCACGAGGTCGTGACCCTTTACGCTGCGCATAGCCTCTTTGTATCGCTGATTGTATCATAGGTCTCAAATCTAAGTGACTTCGTCACAGACGCCTTTGGGAACCCGGGCTATGAGAACCTTGATGGGCTGAGGCAGTGGAGGCTGAACATTATGGTGAACGAAGAACACATGACCAAGGCGCACAAGCCGACGCGGCGCTGGTTTCTTGCAGGCGGGGCGGCGGCTGTTGCGGGCGGTGGCGTCTTTGCTTCCAATTGGTTCAACATTTTTGCAGATGTCTCAGGTGATGGCGCGTTAAGTGTCGCGGACGCCTACCACCAAGCGGACGCGGGGGAAATTTACCTGATCGACATACGCCGTCCTGACGAATGGGAAAAAACTGGTATCGCCGTGCCCGCCATTCCGTTGGACATGCGGCGAGATGATTTTGAAACGGTGCTGCAGGCAATTTTTGCGCAAAGCGGTGACAAACCCGTCGCGTTGATTTGTGCACGCGGTGTGCGGTCTGCCCGCACTGATACAAGGCTGAGAAATAGCGGTTTCGCGAATATCATCGATGTTCCTGAAGGGATGCTCGGCTCTGGAGCGGGGCCGGGGTATATTAAATCGGGCTTGCCTCTCAGAGCCCCCTCGCCCAAAGAGCTTGACGGCAAAGTCCTGACAGCTTGACCCTATTCAAAGGATGGGCGGAATGACCCGTAAGCCTGCTAAATCTGTCATCCTAGTGGGCGGCGGTCACACGCATGCACTTGTGCTCAACGCGTTGAAGACTGCGCCGCTGTCAGACGCGCATGTCACCGTGATCAATCCCGGTACAACTGCGCCCTACTCTGGAATGTTGCCCGGCTTTGTGGCCGGGCACTATACGCGCCGCGATCTGGATATTGATTTGGACGTCCTTTCGCAAAAGGTTGGTGCGGACCTGATCGACGGCAAAGCGGTGTCGATGGACCCGGAAAAAAAACTCATTCTCCTCGCCGATGGGACAGAACTGCCGTACGATTTTGCAAGCATAGACGTCGGCATCACCTCGCGGATGGATGCATTGCCCGGTTTCCTCGAATATGGAATTCCGGCAAAGCCGCTCGGCGCATTTTCCAACAAATGGGACGCCTTTCGAATATCAAAGGGACCAAAGCACGTGGCCATAATTGGTGGTGGTATCGCTGGTGCGGAATTGGCGATGGCAATGGCTTTTGCCCTTAACGCTCAGACGGAGCCAGTTTCGGTCAGACTGCTAGACCGTGGTCAAATCCTGTCCGCAAACAACCAGAAAACCCAAGCACGCGTGCGCAAAGAACTGTCCGCGAACTCAGTTGACGTGATGGAGGGTGTCGACGTCGCCGCGGTGACATCAACCGGCGTCACTCTCGCGGACGGATCAGCGATCGAAGCCAACTTTGTCGTCGGTGCAGCCGGCGCTACTCCGCATACATGGGTCAAGGACACGGGCCTCACTCTCAAAGACGGATTCATCACAGTGGACGAAGCGCTTCAAACCAGCGCTGCTGGCGTATTTGCCGTTGGGGATTGTGCGCATATGACATCTAACCCGCGCCCCAAAGCAGGCGTTTATGCTGTTCGACAAGCGCCCGTTCTGTTGCAAAACCTGCGCAATGCGCTGTCGGGTGCACCTCTCAAGAGTTACCATCCGCAATCCGATTACCTCAAGTTGGTCTCGCTTGGTGGTAAACGCGCCTTTGGTGAAAAGCGGGGATGGGGGGCAGCAGGTTGTCTGGTCTGGCGCCTCAAAGACAAGATCGACCGAGATTTTATGAACCAGTTCTGACGATGTACGGGTCGGCTTACGCCTTACTCTGAGCTACGGTCAGGAC
>CAZJAW010000317.1:0-3498 GCA_964544035.1 uncultured Rhodobacterales bacterium | reverse complement strand
GCATGGATTCAGAACAAATACATGGACACACCATTTTGGCGGGCCACATTGCAGGTGGTCGTCGGCGGGGCATTGGTTTTTGCAACCGGAGTATTAATCGGCAGTGGCTAGAGCACGCGCGGCGCGCTAAGACTTGTCCATGTTGGCGATCCTGTTCAAAACTCTGCCCTTTTTCGCACTGATCGCCTTGGGCTATTGGGCCGGGCGCACCCGCTTCTTTACCCAAGAAGCAACCGCATACCTCACCAAATTTGTGTTCTACTTTGCCTTGTCGGCCATGATTTTCCGTTTCGCCGCCAATCTGGAACTGGCCGAAGTCTGGGACATAAACCTCGTCCTTGCCTATCTGTCGGGCACCGTGGTGGTCTATCTGATCGCCACAAGCGTTGGGATGATCCGACGCCTCGACATGCCCACCACAGCGGTCGAAGCGCAATGTGCCGTGATTGGTAACGCAGGCTTTCTAGGCTTGCCAATGCTCGGGCTGCTGTTTGGGCCCCAAGCCATAGGCCCCGTTATGTTGGTGCTGGCGACGGACTTGATCCTCTTTTCCAGCCTGATCGTTATCCTGATTTCCATTGGGCGCGATGGACGGATGTCTTGGGGTGTCTTGCGCACTATCCCTTTGGGCCTTGTCAAAAACCCGATGGTCGTTGCCATGAGCCTCGGACTGATTTGGTCCGGTTTCAACATCCCAATACCCGAACCCATGAACGACTTCCTAGCCATCCTAGGTGGCGCCGCCACCCCCGGCGCTCTGTTTGCCATCGGTGCGTCGCTCGCCTCCAAATCAGCCGAACGTCTGCCCATCGCAAGCTGGCTCAGCTTTTGCAAACTGGTTCTGCACCCTGCGGCAGTAGCAATTTCTGCCCTCCTGATTTTTCAAGTCGACCCTTTCGGAGCGGCCATGATCATCGCCTGCGCCGCCATGCCCGTGGCCGGAAATATTTACATGCTGGCGCAACACTACGGCGTTGCGCCACAACGCGTGTCAGCAGCCATCCTTGTTTCCACAGCCTTAAGCATCGTCAGCCTCACGGCAGTTATTGCATGGATCAGCTGATCCTTACTTCATCTTGCCAAATAACCTCCCGCGCGGAGCGCTCCAACGGCTTGCCGCACACGCGTCTGCCCGCTAGCCATAACCAAACCAAAAAGGATCGCATCCATGAAAACCCAATCTGAAAACACCGGTTTTGGCGGAACCCAAGGGGTCTATTCCCGCGCCTCTAAGGTCTGCGACTGTGATATGACCTTTGGTTTATTCCTACCCGTCGAAGCACGTGATGGCCCGATGCCTTTGCTATGGTTTTTATCTGGCCTAACATGCACCCATGAAAATGCGATGACCAAAGCGGGCGCACAGGCTTGGGCCGCCGAACATGGCATTGCAGTGGTCTTCCCAGATACCTCTCCGCGTGGCGACGATGTCGCGGATGATGACGCCTATGATTTGGGCAAAGGTGCGGGGTTTTATGTCAACGCCACGCAGGACCCGTGGGCCAAGCACTTCCACATGTGGGATTATGTGATGGAAGAATTGCCAACCCTACTCAGTGAAAACTTCGCACTGGATATGGATCGCCAATCAATCAGCGGGCATTCGATGGGCGGTCATGGTGCGCTGACAATGGCGATGGCCGCGCCCGGTCGGTTTCGGTCGGTGTCTGCTTTTGCCCCTATCGCACATCCAACCGCCAGTGATTGGGGGCGCAAGCAGCTATCTGAGTATTTGGGGAACAATGAAGAGACGTGGGCCGCCCATGATGCCACGTTGCTTATGCGCGCAAATGGGTTTGATGGGCCAGTTTTGATAGACACCGGAACATCCGATCAGTTTCTTGATTTGTTAAAGCCCGAAGCGCTGGCGGAGGCCGCAGCCGCACGTCGCCAGCAAATGACGTTCCGGATGCAACCGGGGTATGACCATTCCTATTTCTTCATCTCTTCCTTCATGGAAGATCACGTCACCTTTCATGCGGAAGCCCTGTGGCAGTGACGACGCTTTTTATTGATGCAGATGCCTGCCCGGTCAAAGCCGAGGCAGAGCGCGTCGCAACGCGACACAATGTGCCCATGAAGGTTGTTAGCAACGGCGGGTTACGCCCGTCGCCGAACCCGCTGGTTGAACATGTCATCGTACCCGAAGGCCCCGATGTCGCCGACATATGGATCGCAGATCGCGCAGGGCCAGGTGACGTGGTCATCACAGGGGATATCCCGCTGGCCGCCAAATGCGTCGAAGCCGGTGCGCGCGTGCTAAAACACAACGGTGAGTCGTTGACGGCTGCCAATATCGGAAACGTCCTTGCCACGCGCGACCTGATGGCCGATTTACGCGCAGCAGATCCCTTTCGCCAAGGTGGCGGCAAGGGCTTTACCAAAGCAGACAGATCGCGTTTCTTGGATGCATTAGAGCGCGAATTGAGGGCAGCAAAACGATGAATATCAAAGCAGTGGTTTTTGACATCGGCAATGTGCTGATCGAATGGCACCCCGAACGGTTTTACGACAGCGCCATCGGAGAGGCGCGCCGCCGCGAAATGTTTGCCGCCGTCGATCTGCACAGTATGAACGAACAAGTCGATTTAGGCGCTCCGTTCACCGAAACCGTCTATGCCTGCGCCGACGCCCACCCCGAATGGCGCGATGAAATCCGCATGTGGCATGATCGTTGGATCGAAATGGCATCCCCCGCGATCGACCATTCCGTCCGGTTAATGGCTGCGCTGCAAGCAAAGGGAATGCCTGTGTTTTCACTCACCAATTTTGGCATCCAAACCTATGACTTTGCCGCGACGCGTTATCCGTTCCTGCGTGCCTTTGATCGCGACTTCATCTCGGGTCATATGCGAGTTATCAAACCTGATGCACAAATTTATCAGATGCTTGAAGACACAAGCGGGCTGTCCGGCGCTGACCTGATCTTTGCCGATGATCGCGCTGACAATATCGAAGCTGCCGCTGCGCGTGGTTGGCACACCCATCTGTTCGAGGGCCCACAGGGCTGGGCCGACCGACTTGTGACCGAGGGTTTACTGACGCAGACAGAAGCCGCATGAACGTCCCCTTTATTCCCTTTAACGAAGGCGAGGCGCTGCTTGATTGGATCGGGCTGACCGACGCGCTTGCCGCCGGCCATGACATGCCAAAGGCCGAGATCGCTGATACATTTCTTTATCGCGATCCCGACACCCTGCTAAGTCGCGCAGCGTGGATCAACGGGCTTGGCATGGCTGTTAAAACCGCCACTATTTTCCCCGACAATCCCAGCCGCGACAAGCCGATGGTGAACGGTGGTGTGAACCTGTATTCGGATGATGATGGCGCGCTTGAGGCGATCATCGATTTTCACCTTGTGACCAAGTGGAAAACCGCCGGAGACAGCCTGCTTGCTGCACGCCGCCTTGCCCGCCCAGACAGCCGCAACATCCTAATTGTTGGTGCCGGAACCGTGGGGCGTGAGTTACACGCAGCGTACAGAGCGGCCTTTCCTTC
>CAZJAW010000316.1:0-3500 GCA_964544035.1 uncultured Rhodobacterales bacterium | reverse complement strand
CACGTTCATGTGGCCCGGCAAACGACCCGCAACAGGGTGGATCGCAAAGCGCACGTTTTTTCCCGCCGCACGCAGCTTGCGCGTCATCTCAGCCACGCCTTGCTGCGCTTGCGCCACAGCCATGCCGTAGCCGGGGATGATAACCACATTGTCAGCTTCGTTCAGGGCTGTCGCCACGCCATCCGCCTCAATCGCGATCTGTTCACCTTCGACGGCCATTTGTTCGCCTGCGGGGCCGCCAAAGCCGCCCAAGATGACGCTGATAAAGCTGCGGTTCATGGCCTTACACATGATGTAAGACAGGATCGCCCCACTTGAGCCAACCAATGCACCAACAACGATCAGCAAATCGTTGCCAAGGCTGAAACCAATCGCTGCTGCAGCCCAACCGGAATAACTGTTCAGCATGGAAACCACGACAGGCATATCCGCGCCGCCGATGCCCATGATCAGGTGATAGCCGATGAACAGCGCCGCCAGCGTCATGATGAACAGAGGAAAGAAACCGCCTGTGTTGAAGTAGATGATCAGCATCAGCAGGGAAAGGCCCGCCGCCGCCGCATTCAGAATGTGGCCACCGGGCAGCTTTGTCGCTGCCGAATCCACCTTGCCCGCCAGTTTGCCATAAGCAATGACCGACCCAGTAAAGGTGATCGCACCGATAAAGATGCCAAGGAACAACTCAACCCGCAGGATGGAGATTTCGACCCCGTCCTTTTTGGCCAACAAGGCTGCAAAGCCTTCAAGCCCTTTGCGCGTTGCCTCGTCCATGGCCATCACCCGGCCCAGTTCGATGTGCGCGATGAGACCGACAAAAACCGCCGCCAAGCCAACAAGCGAGTGCATCGCCGCCACAAGTTCCGGCATCTGCGTCATCTGTACTTTGGTGGCAAGCTGATAGCCGATTGCGCCACCCGCCCCGATCAAAATGACCGAAAGCAGCCAATAGCCCGAACCGGGGCCAAGCAAGGTCGCAGCGACCGCCAGTCCCATGCCGACAATACCGTACCAGACGGCACGTTTAGCGCTCTCCTGACCAGACAGGCCGCCAAGGCTGAGGATAAATAGAATTGCTGCGACCACATAGGCCGCTGTTGTGAAACCAAGTGCCATGATCCCGCCCCCTTACGATTTCTGGAACATGGCGAGCATGCGCCGTGTCACAAGAAAACCGCCGAAAATATTAATTCCAGTCATAAAGACCGCCAAAGCTGCCAGCAAAATCACAAGGCCAGAGCCCGACCCGATCTGCACCAGCGCGCCCAAAATGATAATGGACGAGATCGCATTGGTGACCGCCATCAGAGGCGTGTGCAGGCTGTGCGCGACGCCCCAGATCACTTGGAAGCCAACAAAGACTGCCAACACAAACACGATAAAGTGCTGCATAAAGCTGGCAGGTGCCACCAAACCAACGGCCAGCAACAATGCGCCGCCAATGGCCAGCAGCCCGACTTGCGTCTTGGTTTGCTGTTTGAACGCTGCCGTTTCAGCGGCGCGCACTTCTTCATGCGTCAGCTCTTTGGCTGCTGGTTTTTTGGGAGCTGCCGCGATGGCCGCAACTTTGGGCGGCGGCGGCGGGAAAGTGACGGCTTTGCCGTGGGCGATGGTCGCACCGCGGATCACATCATCTTCCATGTCATGATTGATCACACCGTCTTTTTCCGGCGTCAAATCAGTCATCAAGTGGCGAATATTGGTGGCATAAAGGCTGGACGCCTGCGACGCCATCCGGCTTGGGAAGTCGGTGTAGCCGATGATGGTGACACCATTTTCTGTCACGATCTTTTCGTCCATAACCGTCAGCTTACAGTTGCCACCTTTTTCAGCCGCAAGGTCCACAATGACCGATCCGGGCTTCATCGCGGCGACCATGTCTTCGGTCCACAACTCAGGTGCTTCGCGGTTAGGGATCAGGGCCGTTGTTATGACAATGTCGACCTCGGGAGCCAGTTCGCGGAACTTGGCCAGCTGCGCCTCGCGGAATTCAGGGCTGGAGACTGACGCGTAACCACCAGTGGCGGCGCCATCTTTTTGTTCTTCTTCAAAGTCGAGATAGACAAAATCCGCGCCCATGCTTTCGACCTGCTCAGCCACTTCGGGGCGCACGTCAAAGGCCAGAGTGATCGCACCAAGCGAAGTGGACGTCCCAATCGCGGCCAATCCGGCCACGCCTGCACCAACGACAAGCACTTTAGCCGGCGGCACCTTACCTGCAGCGGTGATCTGACCGGTGAAGAAACGACCAAAGTTATTGCCTGCCTCGATCACCGCACGGTAGCCCGCGATATTGGCCATCGACGACAGTGCATCCATCTTTTGAGCCCGCGAAATACGCGGGATCATTTCCATCGCAATAACAGTCGCACCTTTGGTGGCGGCCGATTTCATCTTCTTCTCGTCCGCGACGGGGCTAAAGAAGGAAATCAACGTCTGATCTGCGCGCAAGCGCTTCATCTCGGTCGTGTCTGGCACGCGGACTTTGGCAAGCACATCTGCCGCCTTCCAAAGGGCTGCGGCTGTCTTGACCACCTCGACACCTGCAGCTTTGTAGGCGGCGTCATCAAACCCAGCCTCGAGCCCCGCGCCCGTTTCAATCACGCAAGTATGCCCCAACTTTTGCAAGGCTTTGGCGCTGTCTGGGGTCATGGCGACCCTGCGCTCTCCGTCATAGGTTTCTTTAGGTGTTCCGATCTTCATACGGAGCGCTCCTCCTAGCGTGCTTGACTATCGTTTTCTGCGGCAATCCAAAGGCTCGAAGTCCTGCGCGCCGCGCATTTATCCCCTACCGTTCCCACCACCGGGTTACAAGCCAGCCTCGGCATCAACGACGCAACAAATGGAAAGACTTAGACCCAACGGCGCACGTTTTGTTCATAACGCGCAAACTCTACGCGAAATGTGCGGCGCATCCGATCCTCTTCTGGGACGATAAAGTGGCGTTCGATCCACCATACAAATATCGGCACCAGCACCAGCGAAGGCAGCGCATCAAACCGTAGAATGAGCCCGGTTAGGATAAGTGCGTCAGCAAGATAGATTGGATTTCGGGATCGCGCGTAGACGCCTGTTGTCACCAGCTGTGTCGGGGTTTGATGCGGGATGATTGTTGTACGCGCGCGCCGAAAGGAAAAGGCTGCAGCACAAATGAGCATCAATCCCGTCCCAACGAGCAACGCCCCCATCATTTGGGTCACGGGGTGATCCACATCGATCCCCATCGGAAAAAACCGCCCCTGACACCATGCCACGAGCAATGCCATAACCAGCCAGACCGGAGGTATATCAAGAATATTTTTCAAATGTGCACCCTAAAGCGACTATGCTGCCCGCCTGCACTTGCAGTGTCAACGTGCCGACGCCGCCCCAAGAAAGACGCAAAACGTTTCAGTATTGTTGCGATTAATCTTTAGGCGTTTGAAACGTACGACAATCTCTTCAATCTCAACCGGATAGCGCATGCACGACTGACGCTTTGTACAACGTCGTGCGTCAAATTG
>CAZJAW010000315.1:0-3516 GCA_964544035.1 uncultured Rhodobacterales bacterium | reverse complement strand
AAAGACATGCAATGTGCCCAAGTCCCGGTCGACCACCGCGTGATCACTGACCCAGCCCCCCATCATCAGATAGGTGCGCAACAACGGCGGCATGCCAAGCAGCGCTTTTTTTGCATCCGGCTTTCGACGTAGGCGCGCTGCGAACTTAAAGACATGCGGCGCTTTCACCCGTGGCAGCCAACGCTTGGGGGCAAGGTGGCGCGCCTTGAGCATCGCAAAAGCGTCCAAATAATCGTGCGTCTCGGTGCCGGTAAAGGACGAACACCCAAACAACAGCTCGACTCCGTTGTCATCTACATAAGCGGTCATCGCCGCCCAAGCGACGCGCAAAATATCTGGATCGTTAAAGTCCGGGTCGATGCAAAAACGGCCCATCTCAACCATGTTACCGCGATAAGCGGCCAGTGCTTCCAGTGCATAATATTGAGCAGAATAGCTGCGTGAAATCTCGGACCCCGACAGCGGCATCATGCGAAAACAACACACCAATGCGCCGTCGTTTTCCTGATGGATCAAGATATGCGTGCACAGATGATCAAAAGCATCCACATCCTGCGCAACACCAAAGCAACGCGCCCGCAGCGCTTGGGCCGCGGCAATATCCTGTGGGCTTTGGGCGTGACGGGCCTGGTATCGCCCCTTTTTCAATCCAATCAAGCCAGCCCCCCGCGCATGTGACAGTCGACGTCGCCTAACATGAGGGACATGACACGATCATGACGATTTAACCGCCGCCAAAGTTTGGAGCGACACGCCCGATATTGCCCAGAAGCTGGCGCAAGAAGTTAATATTGTTGGCACCATCATCCGTGACACGGCGCGAAAGGGTCACAACACGACCGTCCTCAAGCCCGAAACTCTCGATATTGCGAAGCACTCCGCTTTCATCAAAAGAAACAGCGAGCACTTGACGATCGACCACTTTTGGCCGTCGCGGGCCAAAAGTCCGCACGACGCTGCGCACATAAAAGAAGTTACCGCCTTCCAGCACCCCGCCTGCGGTGGGCGGCCCCACAATGTCTTCGACGCTGGCACGGGTGTCGACGCCAACGACCAACTCCTGCAGTTGTTCTTCTGGCGGAATATAGCCGTGATTGCGAAATGTCGGTGAACATGCCGACACACAGAGGGCAAGTATTCCAGCAGTCAGTAGTGAAAAGGTCCGCATGCGGCCTCCCTATTGTGCGTCGCCCCTTGCTCATGGAGCGTGGTGCTTTTATCTCGACTTAGCCAAGGTTTGCCCTTGGTTCAATAAACGAAAGCACACGCAATGGCCAAGACACAACCTTCAAGGTCCGCTTTGCGGGTCTCAGATCTCGCTCAAAATAGCGCGACCGGGTTTGAAATCACCCCTGATGCTGGCGTCGTGCGGGCCATTGCTGACACGCTGGACCTGTCGTCTTTGCGTAAATTGCGCTTTGTGGGCGAAGTGCGCGCGCAAGGGTCCGCCGATTGGCTGCTGACCGGAACGCTTGGGGCGACGGTTGTTCAGCCCTGCGGTGTCACGCTTGTTCCTGTCACCACACGGATCGATACACCTGTCCGGCGTGTTTTTCTGCGCGACTATGTCGATGATATTGACGAACCCGAAGTCGAAATGCCCGAAGATGACGCAATCGAACCACTGGGTGCGTGGATTGATCCCGAAGCCGTGATGATCGAAGCCCTTAGCCTTGCAGTACCTGATTACCCACGCGCACCCGGAGTCGAACTCGGCGAAATGGTTTTGACCGAACCCGGCAAAGCCCCCCTGACGGATGAGGCAGCGCGGCCTTTCGCAGGTTTGGCGGATTTACAGGCTAAAATGGGCAAAGATGACGCCGACTAACTGTATTGAGGCTCAGCTTTGGCCTTGTACTGCGAAAAGATATGACTATTCTGCCGCCCTCACGTCATTTTGGGTTGGACATAGTGCAGGCCATTGCCTAAACGCACGTCACACCCCAGATAGGGCGGTTGATACACTGCCCGCCTTTGGGTGATCCGAATTACGCTCCTTCGGGGCAAACCAATCGCGCCCCTTTGGGGCAACCACATCGCGCCCCTCTGGGGCAACTTGAAACACGCAACCGTGCACTAACGTGCGGCTCTGCCCAAATCCTAAAGGCCCATTCCAATGGCTGTGCAACAGAACAAAGTGTCGAAATCGCGTCGCAACAACCGCCGCGCCCACGACAGCCTGACCCCCGCGAATCCAAACGAGTGCCCAAACTGTGGTGAGCTGAAACGCCCTCACCACGTGTGTGCAGCTTGTGGTCACTATGATGACAACGAAATTGTCGCTATGACTGAAGAAGTCGATCTCGACGAAGACGCGGCATAAGCAAACAATAGGCGGCACGGTTAGCAGAACCTCATGACGGCCCAAACCTCCGATCAGGCCGACACAGGCACCGCCCTCGCTTTTCCAATCATACTTTCGGTCGACACCATGGGCGGGGATCAAGGCCCCGCCGCAGTTGTGTCCGGCTGTTCTATCTCGGCAAAGATAAACCCCAAGCTGGGGTTTATTCTGCATGGGCCGCGCGCTGAGCTTGAGCGCCTTGTGGCACGCCGCAAGCCCCTGCTTGGGCGATGCGAGATTCGCGACGCAAGCGGCGTTGTCACCATGGATGACAAACCCAGTCACGTTGTACGCCACGGCAAGGACACTTCGATGTGGTCCACCATCGAATCCGTGCGCGCAGGCGAAGCCACTGTCGCCGTCAGTTGCGGCAACACAGGCGCGCTGATGGCGCTGTCCATGATCCGCCTGCGCAAGATGCCCGGAGTGAACCGCCCCGCCATTGCTGTTCTTTGGCCAAGCCGCAATCCGCAAGGTTTCAATGTGATGCTGGATGTGGGTGCCGATGTGCGCGCCGATGCCGATGATCTTTTGCGCTATGCGCTGATGGGGGCATCCTATGCACGTGCAGGCATGGACCTGACCCGCCCCCGCATTGGTTTATTGAATGTGGGCACCGAAGAACACAAAGGGCGCACCGAACTCAAAGAAGCCTATGAGCTGATCAGCAATCATGCAGACGACGCCAAGTTCGATTTTGTCGGCTTTGTCGAAGGGGGCGATATTCAAGGTGATATGGTAGATGTCATCGTCACAGACGGCTTCACCGGCAATGTCGCTATCAAGACGGGCGAAGGCACCGCCACGCTTATTGGTGACCTTCTGCGCGAAGCGTTCAAATACACAATTTGGTCGCGGCTTGCGTCATTGCTGGCTTATACATCTATGGGGCGATTGAAAAAACGCATCGATCCGCGTCGCGTCAATGGTGGCGTATTCTTGGGCCTGAACGGAACTGTCGTGAAATCCCACGGAAGTGCTGATGAAACAGGCGTTTCTGCTGCCATCAAACTGGCAGCACAATTGGCAGAATTGCGGTTTGGTGACAGGTTGGCAGCCCGCGTGGCCTCGGCCACTCAAAGCATCAAATCCACACAGGAGAGCGAAACATGACCTTGCGCGCAGTCGTTCGCGGCGTGGGGCATTACCTGCCTACGCGCATTGTCGAGAAT
>CAZJAW010000314.1:0-3543 GCA_964544035.1 uncultured Rhodobacterales bacterium | reverse complement strand
TTTTATTACTCCCCTGTTTGGCGTGTGCGGTTTCTTTTGGGGCTTGGTTAGGATCAACGCTTGCGTGGCACGCCATAAAGCTCAAGGCGATGACCGCGCAACTCATAACCCAGCTTCTGGGCAATCTTTTCCTGCAACGCCTCGATGTCGGGGTCGACAAATTCGATCACCTCGCCCGAATTCATATCAATAAGGTGGTCATGGTGTTCGCGTTCAGCATCTTCGTAACGCGCGCGTCCGTCACCAAATTCCAATTTGTCCAGAATTCCGGCCTCTTCGAACAGTTTGACTGTGCGATAGACTGTGGCGATTGAAATACGCGAATCTATGGCACTGGCGCGATTATACAGCTCTTCGACATCCGGATGATCGGCGCTGGTTTCCAACACATCTGCGATCACCCGGCGCGGTTGGGTCATACGCAAACCTTTGGCTTCACTGCGTTCGGTGATGGACGGGCGTTTGATACTCATAAGGATCGGTTTAGCGAAGGATGGCCCGTTGCACAATTCGCGAAACTCAATTGCGGTTGACGCCATCCTACTATGAGTCCACTTGAGGGAAATGAGCGATTTTGACATGATGAGCCTCCCCGACGCGTTGCGTCGCCGCGTGGCCGAGATGGGTTTAACCACCCCGACACCAATTCAGGCACAGGCGATTCCCCATGCGATGAACGGGCGGGATGTCATGGGGCTTGCCCAGACCGGCACTGGCAAAACCGGGGCGTTCGGCATTCCGCTCATTGCGCGTCTGATCGAGGAAAACAAACGCGCGGATCCCAAGACGGCGCGTGGACTTGTTCTTGCGCCCACACGCGAACTCGCCGGGCAAATCGCGACAGTGCTGCGCGGGTTGACGGACATGAAAGTGCAGATCGTTGTGGGTGGTGTGTCGATCAACCCGCAAATCCAGCGTTTGTCCAAAGGTGTCGACATTCTGGTGGCGACGCCGGGACGCTTGCTGGATCTTGTCGATCGGCGCGCTGTACGGCTGGACCAAACCGGGTTCCTTGTGCTGGACGAAGCGGATCAGATGCTGGACCTTGGTTTTGTGCACGACCTGCGCAAGATTGCAGCCATGATGGGCGATGACCGTCAGACCATGCTGTTTTCGGCGACGATGCCCAAACAGATGGCCGAGATCGCAGGCAGCTACCTCAACAGCCCGATCCGCATTGAAGTGTCGCCACCCGGTAAGGCTGCGGACAAGGTGACCCAAGCCATCCACTTTATCGCAAAGTCAGAAAAGACAGCGCTGCTGATCGAATTGATGGGTGCGCATAAAGATGAGCGGGCCTTGGTTTTTACCCGCACCAAACACGGTGCCGACCGACTGGCGCGCGCGGTTGAGAAAAAGGGCTTTACGGTTGCTGCCATCCACGGCGACAAACGCCAAGGCCAGCGTGACCGCGCATTGGCCGCCTTCAAAGCCAGCGAAGTCAAGGTGATGGTGGCCACAGATGTCGCGGCGCGCGGCCTTGATATTCCGGACGTGAAACATGTCTATAACTTTGATCTGCCTAACGTGCCCGAAGCCTACGTGCACCGCATCGGACGGACCGCGCGCGCGGGCAAGGACGGTGCGGCGATTGCATTTTGTGCCCCGGACGAGATGGATCAGCTCAAAGACATCCAAAAAGTGCTGAAAGCAGTCATTCCAGTGGCCTCCGGGCGGCCTTGGGAACCAGTCGATGACCCCAACGCCAAGAAGAAACCAGGCGGCAGTGGTCGGCGCAGGGGGCGTGGCCGCGGCAAACCCGGCGGTGGAGGAGGTCGTCCCGGCGGCGCACCGGGCGGCGCAAAACCGTCAGGTCAACGACGTCGCAAGCCCAAACCCAAAGGTTCGCAGGCTTAAGGTCAAAAAATACTTAGACGACCCCGTGCAGAAACGTCACCGACGATCACATTGGGTCGTTTTCCTCCGAAAACACTTCCAATGCAGCATTGAGCCCGTTGATGGCCGCCGGAAAACCGCCATACAACGACATCTGCCAAATGACTTCGGCAATTTCTTTCTGAGTAAGTCCGGCTTTTCGACCGCCGGCGATATTCACCTTGAGTTGCGGCCGCGTATGCCCGCCAAGTGCAGTCAAAGCCGCGATGGTTGCCAGATATCTGTCACGCAAAGGGAGTGCGGGGCGTGCATATTGTCGACCATAGGCAAAGTCGACGACACCTTCCGCCATTCCCGGCAAAAGATGTCCGTACCGTGCATCTAAGGCGTCCTCCATACCGGGATTCAAGGCCTCGGAAAGCTCTTTGCCAATTTCTGTTGTGGTTTTCATGAATTATCGACCTTCTCATTCTGGGCAAGCAAATGCTGTGCCTCTCAGAGTGAAATGACATGATGAAGTCACAAAGGGCATAGCTGACAAGCTGTATGGCCTAAAATAAAAAGGGCTCGCACAAATTGCGGGCTCCTTCATTGTTCTTCAAATACTCAAATCTACCCTCAGGTATAAAGCGATGACACTCTAAGGTAGGCGTGCACGTTGTCTAGGGCCGTCGCTTTCATGCCCACACCTTGTGTAAAGGGGGCAAAAAAAACGAAGCCAAAGTGTCGGTGGTCTAAGGGCGACCATGGAAATTCGACTATGGCCTCAGCACTAAGAAGGCATCGGTGGCGGTCGTTCGGGTGGCAGCAAACCGACCGGTTTGTGGCGACACAAACCAATACCTAAGGAACCTCAAGGCCAATCTGAACCGGTGCAGCCATTAGGCGGGTCGCATACACACCGATTCCGCAGGGTGCATCGATGTCGGCCAATACAAGCGTCGACATAAAAATTGTTCGGATACAAAATCACATGACTACGCACTTCGTTGATACCAGTTCGGAAAGAACCCTCTTCGAACATCTCTGTGAGTTGACGTCAGCGCACAAATTTCTAGCAACGCCATACCTCGTTGCGAGATGACATGTGAGTTGTTCGACACTCCGCCTTGAATCCGCAGAATTTTTTGATCACTGATTGCCCCATCGGTAATTTTAGATTAGCGCAGATGCAAAGCGTTCTCGCGCGATTGCGTCGCGCAGTACCGCAAATTTTTGATTAGGGTAGATGAAATGAAACTTAAGGCTCTCTCAACGGCACTTGCCGCCAGCCTGATTGCTGGAGCTGCGCACGCAGCAACGTTCACGTACTCTCTTGATGAGGTTGTTCTTGATGATGGCGGTACGGTGACAGGCGAAATTCAGTTTGACACTGTGTTGAACGAGGTTGTGTCAATTGATGTTCTGACGACTGCAGGAACTGCGTTTTCTGGGGCAGCGTATACGTTTGATACAGGGTTAACGACCAATACACTCGTCGACGCGCTTTCCACAAGTTTTCCAGTGCAACCCAATGCGACGAGCCGTCTCATCATTTCTCAATTCGGCGATTTCGCAAGTGGCACCGACTTGACGATACCGGCCTTGAGTACAATCGAAATCTTGTGTTTGACCGCGGCATGCGGAGGCTCAGGCGATGACTTTCAGACTCTTCGTACCGTTGCTTCCGGGCAATTCACGTTTGTTGTAAGCGAAGTTCCTCTTCCC
>CAZJAW010000313.1:0-3560 GCA_964544035.1 uncultured Rhodobacterales bacterium | reverse complement strand
AAGCTGCCCGAAGGGTTCCAGCGTGCGGAATACTTGCTGGATCATGGCATGTTGGACCGGGTGACGTCTCGCACCAAGATGCGAGAAGAACTGATCACCATTACGCGGATGTTGTTGGATCTGCCCCCCGCAGTCTCGGGTGATTTGCCCGCGCCGACGGAAAGCGACACAGAAACAGTTGCAGATTCAGGCGACACGCCCGAACCATGACGACGGGCACATCTGACGCTGTCCTTGCTCGGATGATGGCGCTGCATCCCAAGATCATTGACCTGACGCTGGATCGTATGTGGCGCTTGCTTGATGCGCTTGGAAACCCGCAAAACGATCTGCCCCCGGTGATCCACATCGCTGGCACCAACGGCAAGGGTTCGACCCAAGCCATGATCCGCGCTGGGCTCGAAAGCGCAGGCCATCGTGTCCATGCTTATACGTCGCCACATCTAGCACGCTTTCACGAACGCATTCGGCTGGCCGGTACGCTGATTTCCGAACCCGACCTAACGGCCCTTCTGGACGAATGTTATGCGGCCAATGGTGGTGCCAACATCACCTACTTCGAGATCACAACCTGTGCGGCCCTTCTGGCCTTTGCTCGCTCTCCTGCGGATTACACATTGCTTGAGGTCGGCCTTGGTGGCCGGCTGGATGCCACTAATGTGGTCAAGTCACCTGAGCTGACGATCATTACACCCGTGTCTATGGATCACGAAGCGTTTTTGGGCGACACACTGGCAGCAATCGCGGGCGAAAAGGCCGGGATCATCAAACGAGGCGTTCCTTGCATCGTTGGTCCACAGGATGAGACAGGTCTTGATGTGATCGAATCCCGTGCCGCGCAATTGGGTGCGCCTCTGCTGGCCTATGGTCAGCATTGGCATGCCAGTCCCGAACGTGACGGTATGATCTATCAGGACGAAACGGGGCTGTTGGACTTGCCGCGACCGGTGCTGCCGGGCGATCACCAGATCCAAAATGCGGGCATGGCTTTGGCCGCGTTGCGCCATCTTGGATGTGGAGAGGATGCGTGCCTTGCAGCGGTCACACAAACCGAATGGCCTGCGCGAATGCAGCGCTTGCGAAGTGGGCCACTTACCCAGATGGCAGCGGCGTCAGGCGCAGAACTTTGGCTTGACGGTGGCCACAATCCAGCTGCGGGAAATGCGCTTGCCTCGGTGTTGCGTGCATTGCCGAAACGATCAACACATCTGATCTGCGGCATGCTGAACACCAAGGACGTGCAAGGTTATCTCGCCCCTTTGGCGGAAGTGGCCGATAGCCTTATTGCCGTGTCGATTCCGGGCGAGGCAAACACGCTGGCGGCTGCAGACACGGCGCAGGCCGCCCGCGAAGTGGGATTGAGCGCCAAGTCCGCACTCGACCTAAACTCCGCGCTACAAACGATCCTTGCGACGACCACGTAAGGAATGCTGTGTTCGCGCAGCTCACTTTCAGGCGTTCCGTCAATTGCGGACAAATCAGACACTTCGCTAGCTGTGGCAAAACCGCAAGTGGCCTGTTCTGGATGTTCCGCTATCTTGAGCGCGCGGAAAATACGGCCCGGATGATCGACGCAGGCCTGCGCATATCCATGACACGCTCTAGTGCAGCTGAAAGCGAATGGACGGCAATCTTGTCTTCAACTGGGCTAAAGTCGACCTATACAGCACTGCACGGCGACCCAAGTGGAACGCGCATCGTCGACTTTTTGCTGCGCGACCCGCAAAACCCCGGCAGCATCATGGGCGTGATCGAGGCCGCGCGCACGAATGCGCGTATTGTGCGCACAGCCCTCACGCGCGAGGTCTGGGAGGCGGTGAACGAGTGCTACATGGTCCTTAAACGCCTGTTGGCTGACCCGGTCGAGGATCGCGAATTGCCCCGCGTGCTTCAGATCATCCGTCAACGCAGCGCATTTGTACGTGGCGCATTGCACGGATCAATGGTGCGCAACGACAGTTTTAACTTTGCGCGCATAGGCACCTTTTTTGAACGTGCTGACAACACCGCGCGGGTCCTTGATCAAAAGTACTATATCTTGCTGCCTTCGGTCCGGCTGGTCGGGTCAGCTTCGGACAATGTGCAATGGGATACGATCCTGCGCACCACATCAACAACACGCGCCTATCAAACCCTCCATGACGGAGAAGTCGACCCCAAAGCCATTGCCCGTTTTCTGCTGCTCGATGGTCGCCTGCCACGTAGCATCGCGTTTTGCTATGGCAAAATCGGCGACAATCTTGGCTATCTGGCGCAGGAATACGGCGTGCGCCACAAATGCCATACGCTGGTGGACGCCATGTGTGCCCATTTCAAGACCGATGACATGGCGACGATCTTTGAATACGGATTGCACGAATTCATCTCGGATTTCATACGCGACAGCGCAGCATTGGGCCGCCAGATCGAGATCGACTACAGGTTCATCGAGTGATCCTATGCGCCTGAATATCGAACATAAAACGCACTATACCTACAACGTGCCTGTACCCTATGCGTTGCAACAGGTGCGCCTGCGCCCCAAGTCGCGGCCCGGCCAAGTGATTGTAGATTGGGATATCGAAGTACGCGGTGGCAAGGTCGAATTGTCGTTCGAAGATGAGCATGCCAATTCAGTCGATCTGATCAGCTACACGCCGGGTGAATGCGAAATCGAGATCATTTGCCGGGGAACTGTGGATGTTGAGGATAAGGCGGGCGTCGTCGGCCCTCAGGGCGGCTTTGCGCCACTGTGGTTGTTTGAACGCAGAACCGCGTTGACCACCGTTGGCCCACTTTTAAAGGCATTGATCGCGGACGCGCCGAGCAACGGCACACAGCTTGATACCCTGCACGCCTTGTCGGCGCATGTGCTCGCCGCTGTGCCTTATTCGACCGACCAGACCGAATCCGATTTGACAGCAGAGGGTGTGATGCGTGCAGGCCACGGCGTCTGTCAGGATCACGCCCACGTTTTTATCACTGCGGCGCGCGCGCTTGGATTTCCAGCGCGCTATGTGTCGGGGTATTTGATGATGAACGATCGGATCGAACAAACCGCCACACACGCTTGGGCAGAGGCGCATGTAGAAGGCCTTGGTTGGATTGGTTTTGACGTCTCTAACCAAATTTGCCCCGATGCACGGTATGTGCGGGTTGCCACAGGGCTTGATTACCGCGGCGCCGCTCCGATTTCGGGGATGCGCTATGGCAATGCGGGCGAAGCGATGTCAGTTTCCTTGCAGGTCCAACAGCAATAGCGCAAGCTTGAGGCCGGCAGTGAATCATCGGCAGGAAAGGCAAAGAACACCGTGACATATTGTGTGGGAATGCGGCTGAATACCGGTTTGATCTTTATGTCAGACACTCGGACCAATGCGGGTGTCGACAACATCTCAACTGTGAAAAAGATGCATACGTGGGACGTACCGGGTGAGCGCGTGATCGTCGCTATGACGGCAGGCAACTTGGCGACGACTCAATCCGTGATCAGCCTGCTTGATGAACGCGCCCACGCGCCCGGACAAAACGATGCCTCGATCTTGCAAGCCCCATCGATGTTCCAGATCGCACGCCAAGTT
>CAZJAW010000312.1:0-3570 GCA_964544035.1 uncultured Rhodobacterales bacterium | reverse complement strand
GCTCAAGGATTACACAACGCGCTTTGCCGCGTTTTTCGCGCGGCAGGCGATGATCAAAAGATGGCAGTGTTGCGCGCGCACCCCGATCTTGCGGGCAAGTTGGCAACTGCCAAACGACTGACGGATGAAAGCACTGTGGAACAGGCCAGTGCCGGTCTTGATGCGCTCACGGATGAAGAACGGCAGCGGTTCGATAGTTTGAACAGCACATATGTGGCCAAGCACGGCTTTCCCTTCATTATTGCAGTCAAAGACCACGACAAAGCCGGCATTCTGCGCGCGTTTGAACGACGCATCGCCAGCGACAGCAAGGCCGACTTCGACGAGGCCTGCAAACAAGTCGAACGCATTGCCCGCCTGCGATTGGAGGCATTATGACAACCTATGCTTTTCCGCCCGGTGGTTTGCCGGATCAAACCGTATCGCCTGTTGGCACGGCTGTGTTCACCCAAGCTTATGCCGTTATTCCGGCAGAGGTGCAGCGCGACATCGTCACTTCGTTCTTGCCCGGTTGGGTCAACACACGCGCGTGGATACTTGCCCGCCCGCTGTCTGGCTTTGCAGAGACCTTTGCCCAATATGCCGTTGAACTTTCGCCGGAAGGGGGCAGTGACACCCCGGAGCCTGACGTTGATGCTCAGGCCATTCTTTTTGTCACACATGGAACCGCTCACCTGACGATAGGAAGCGATACCCATTCACTGACAGCCGGTGGTTATGCCTTTATTCCGCCCGGTACGCGCTGGTCGTTGTGGAACCGAGGCGCGCAGCCTTGTGGTGTACATTGGATACGCAAACGCCATGTCCGAGTAGATGGGCTAGATCTGCCAGAACCATTGGTAACCCACGACAAGGATGTTGCGCATCTAGCGATGCCCGACACCAATGGCGCTTGGGCCACGCAACGATTTGTCGATCCATCGGATTTGCGCCATGACTGTCACGTCAATATTGTGACTTTCCAGCCCGGTGGACGTATCCCTTTTGCAGAAACCCATGTGATGGAACATGGGTTGTATGTGCTGCAAGGCACGGCCGAATACCTGCTGAATACGGATTGGGTCACCGTCGGCCCCGGCGACTTCATGTGGTTGCGCGCCTTTTGTCCGCAAGCGTGTATCGCGACGGGCGACGAACCGTTCCGCTATCTGCTCTACAAGGACGTGAACCGACATGTCCCGCTTTGACATTCGCTGTCAGCCGTTAACTGCGCATGCCTTTGCCCCGTTCGGAGACGTTTTGGACTGTGTGGGTGAACCGGACAAGTTGATAAATGCCGGTCTGTGCGGGCGTTTCCATGACCGCGCGCAGATGGATTTTAGTGACGGGCGTGCGGGCATCAGTTTGTTTCAGGCGCAGCCGCGCAAATTGCCTTACGTGCTTGATCTGATGGAGCGGCATCCAGAAGGCAGCCAGGCTTTTATCCCTATGTCAGAGCACCCTTTTCTGGTGACAGTCGCGCCAGATGAAGATGGCATGCCGGGCCCTCCGCTGGCGTTCCTAACGGCGCCGGGGCAGGCGATAAACCTGCACCGCGGTACATGGCACGGGGTGCTGACGCCTCTGCATGCGCCCGGAATATTTGCAGTGATTGACAGAATTGGTCCGGGCGCCAACCTGCAGGAGTTTGTTCTTGATACGCCGTATCGTGTCGCTCAATAGTATCTCATCAGCCGCGATCAAGACGGCGAAATGATAGGGACAAAACAAATGAGTGACATGACACATGGGTTGTATTCAGACCCAAACGACACCCCACCTCTTGCAGCGGCGGTGCCGCTCGGCTTGCAGCACGTCTTGGCGATGTTCGCCTCAAACGTGACGCCTTCGATCATTGTGGCGGGTGCGGCTGGCTTGGCGTTCGGAGGACCTGAACAGGTATATCTGATCCAGATGGCCATGTTGTTTGCGGGTGTGGCCACACTGTTTCAGACAATCGGGCTTGGCCCCATAGGCGCCCGTTTGCCCATTATGCAAGGGACCAGCTTTGCATTCGTGGGTGTTCTTGCCGGAATTGCTGCAACTCAAGGACTTAGCGTTGCGCTGACTGCGTGTTTGATTGGCGGGGTGATCCACTTTTTGCTGGGGTCTGTCATTCAGCACCTGCGCTTTCTGTTCCCACCTTTGGTCACCGGCCTCGTCATCCTTGCCATTGGCCTTTACCTGATCCCGGTTGCGATCAAATACGCAGCAGGCGGTGCCGCGACATTCCAGATGGAGGCCGAGAGCTTTGGTTCACTGATGCACTGGAGCGTTGCACTGACAGTGGTCATCGTGGCCCTTGGGCTCAAGTTCTTTACCAAAGGTATCATTTCGAACGCGGCGATCCTGATTGGTCTGGTGGCTGGATACATTCTTGCCATCTTACTTGGCATGGTGAATTTCGGAGCCGTGGCAAACGCGGCGTTACTTATGACGCCGCAGCCGCTGCCCTATGGATTTGAATTCAGCCTTGGTGCTGTGATCGCTGTGACGCTGGTCAGTATTGTATCAGCCATTGAAACCGTAGGAGACGCGTCAGCCACAACCAAAGCAGGCGCTGGGCGCGAAGCGACGGATAAAGAAATCGCAGGTGCGACCTATGCAGATGGTCTTGGCACGGCAGTTGCTGCCGTGTTTGGCGGATTGCCCAACACGTCGTTCAGTCAAAACGTCGGTATTGTTGGCATGACTGGTATTATGTCACGTCACGTTGTTACCATCGGGGCATTGTTCCTTGTGGTCTGTGGCCTCATTCCCAAAATCGGTGCGGTCATCGCGTCTATGCCTTTGCCCGTGCTTGGAGGTGGGGTGATTGTGATGTTCGGCATGGTGGCCGCTGCAGGCTTGAATGTGTTGAGCGAGGTTAGAATGAACCGCCGCAATATGGTGATTATCGCGGTGTCGCTGGCGGCAGGTTTGGGCCTGAACCTTGTGCCCACTGCAGTGCAATATCTGCCGGGTGTGGTCAAAACGCTGATGACGTCGGCGGTTGCTCCAACGGCTGCAGTTGCCATCATCCTTAATCTGGTTTTACCGGAAGAGGTATAAGGCAATCGCAAAGTGATGCGGAAAAGCGTGGGTCATCACCCTATGCTTTTCCGACTAAAAAACAGGCAATGCAGATTGCGTTTGCTTTGCCCGACGTCTTAACATGGCCCGATACTGACATCAGGAAACCAACAAATGTATGATCTTGCCGCATTCGGCGCATGGTTGGAATTTGCCGTGCGGTGGCTGCATGTGATCACGGCGATCGCATGGATTGGGTCTTCGTTCTATTTCATCGCGCTGGATATGGGGCTGTATCGGGACCGCGATCTGCCATCAGGTGCGGATGGCGAAGAATGGCAAGTGCATGGCGGCGGCTTTTATCACATCCAGAAATATCTTGTTGCCCCTGCGGGCATGCCTGATGGGTTGATCTGGCACAAATGGCAAAGCTATTGGACGTGGATCAGCGGGTTTTTCCTGTTGGCATTGGTCTATTATCTAGGCGCTGACTTTTATCTGATCGACCCAAACGTGATGGATTTGACCACGTGGCAGGCGGTTGGAATTTCGGTCGCCTCGCTGGGGTTTGGTTGGTTG
>CAZJAW010000311.1:0-3585 GCA_964544035.1 uncultured Rhodobacterales bacterium | reverse complement strand
GGATTGCACAGAAAGGGTCAAGCGCCATAGCTTGTATACCAGTTCGGATCAGGTAAATTACGCGCAATGTTAACGCCTCGAAAGGACATTCCATGGCAGCACTACGCGCAGGTATCCCGTTTCCTAAAACCGAAGTCAGCAAAGTGGGTGGCGGTTCGCTGACCCTTGGTGACCCACAAGGTGGCCACAAGTGGCAGATCGTCGTGATCTATCGCGGATGGCATTGCCCTAAGTGCAAGGAATATTTGGCAATTTTGGAAGGTTTGCAGTCCGACTATCATGCCGCCGGCATTGATGTGGTCGTGGCTTCATCCGATCCCATCGAAAAAGCACAGAAGATGTCGGACGAATTCTGCCCTTCAGTGCCGATGGGTTATGATATGACAATTCCGCAAATGCACAGCCTTGGCCTGTATGTTTCAGACCCGCGCGATGCAGACGAAACTGACCGTCCATTCCCCGAGCCGGGTGTTTTTGTGATCAACCCGGACGGCAACATGCAGATGGTCGATGTGTCGAACGTGCCGTTCATGCGTCCTGATCTTGCGATGGTTCTGATGGGTATTCAGTTCCACCGCGAAAAGGGTTTCACAGTGCGCGGAACAAACCAAGCTGCGTGATCGGTTGCGCGGGCAGGCCAAGAAAGGCTAGCCCGCGCCGCTTTTTGCGGCTATGATGTGTTTTGAGTACCCCGGAAAAACTGGGGACCCGAGGCAGTGTATAGTCAGCAAGGCGGCAGATCATGACTGAAATGGTCTATGGTGCGGTTCCAGTAAGGAACGGCGAACCCATTCTTCCAAAGTGGTGGCGAACCATTGATAAATGGTCGCTAAGTTGCGTTTTGATCCTTTTTGCGATCGGACTGCTTCTGGGCCTTGCGGCCTCTGTGCCGCTGGCGGAAAAGAACGGCTTTGCGCCGTTTTACTATGTCATCAAACAAGCGATTTTTGGCGGCGGCGCGCTGCTGGCCATGATTTTGACCTCGATGATGTCGCCTTTGTTGGTGCGGCGTCTGGCGGTGGTTGGCTTTCTGGTCGCATTTGTTGCGCTTGCCATGCTGCCGTTCTTTGGCACGGACTTTGGCAAAGGGGCGGTGCGTTGGTATTCGCTGGGATTTGCTTCGGTGCAACCGTCCGAATTTTTGAAACCCGGCTTTGTCGTTGCGGCGGCGTGGATGATGGCCGCCAGTCAAGAGATCAACGGCCCTCCGGGCAAAACGTGGTCCTTTGCGCTTTGCGTATCCATTGTGCTGATGCTTGCATTGCAACCCGATTTTGGTCAGGCCTGTCTGGTGCTGTTTGGCTGGGGTGTGATGTATTTTGTGGCCGGTGCGCCGATGTTTTTGCTGGTCGGCATGGCTGGCGGCGTGATCTTTTTTGGCACGATTGCCTATTCCAATTCCGAACACTTCGCGCGCCGTATCGATGGCTTCCTTAGTCCGGATGTAGACCCTCGCACACAGCTTGGCTATGCCACCAACGCGATCCAAGAAGGCGGTCTATTTGGTGTCGGCGTAGGCGAAGGGCAGGTAAAGTGGTCGCTGCCAGATGCGCATACGGATTTTATCATTGCTGTGGCGGCCGAAGAATACGGCCTGATCCTCGTTTTGTGTATCATTGCACTGTATACTGGCATCGTTGTGCGTTCGCTGACGCGCCTGCTGCGCGAACGTGATCCGTTTATTCGCCTCGCAGGCACCGGGCTCGCGTGCATGTTTGGAGTTCAAGCCATGATCAACATGGGTGTGGCTGTGCGTTTGCTGCCTGCCAAGGGCATGACATTGCCCTTTGTCAGCTACGGGGGGTCTTCTGTGATTGCTTCCGGCATTGCGGTGGGAATGTTGCTGGCCTTTACGCGGACGCGACCGCAGGGCGAAATCGCTGATCTGCTGGGGCGGGGGCGCAGATGACGCAACCTTTGCTTTTGATCGCGGCGGGCGGCACGGGCGGGCATATGTTCCCGGCCCAAGCGCTGGCCGAAGCGATGTTGGGGCGCGGTTGGCGTGTGAAACTGTCCACAGATGCACGCGGCGCGCGCTACACTGGCGGCTTTCCCCACACCACACAGATTGAGCAAATTTCGTCAGCTACATTTGCCCGTGGTGGCTTGCTTGCCAAGGCTGCCGTGCCGTTTCGCATCCTAACGGGTGTCATCGGCGCGACGTTCAAAATGATGCGCGACAAGCCTGATGTTGTGATCGGTTTTGGCGGCTATCCCACGATCCCTGCGATGGTCGCGGCGATCTTGTTGCGTAAGCCGCGTATGATTCACGAGCAAAACGGTGTGCTTGGTCGGGTCAACCGTTTGCTGGCCAAACGCGTTGATGCTGTGGCGTGTGGCACGTGGCCCACTGACTTGGCAGATGGCGTCGAAGGCGTGCATGTGGGCAACCCAGTGCGTAATTCAGTGCTGGAACGGGCCGAGTCCGGCTACATCCCGCCGGGCGATTATCCGATGGAGATTTTAGTGATCGGTGGGTCGCAAGGTGCGCGCATCCTGTCCGACGTGATCCCGCCCGCCATAGCCAGCCAACCCATTGAACGGTTGAAAAATCTGCGTGTCAGCCATCAGGCGCGCGGCGAAGACGAAGATCGCGTGCGCGCCTTTTACGAAGAACAAGGTATCGCCGCCGATGTGCAGCCATTCTTTACAGACGTGCCACGCCGCATGACCGAAGCACAATTGATCATATCACGCTCGGGCGCGTCTTCTGTGGCCGATATTTCAGTGATTGGCCGCCCTTCGATCCTGATCCCATATGCCGCCGCGACGGGCGATCACCAAACCGCCAATGCACGCGGACTGGTAGATGCAGAGGCCGCAATCCTGATCCCGGAAAGCCAATTGACCGTCGAAACAGCGGCCGAGCAAATCGCGACGATTTTTGATAACCCAGATGCTGCCGCACATATGTCCCGCGCGGCCTCGTCCGTGGGTAAGCCCGACGCCACCGAACACCTGATCCAAATTGTAGAAACCCTCGCGCAGAAAGGGAAAACATGAACGCCGCCACAAAACTACCCGGAGACGTTGGCCCCATCCATTTTGTCGGAATCGGCGGCATCGGCATGTCCGGCATTGCCGAAGTGCTGCTGAACCACGGGTATGTGGTGCAGGGGTCCGACCTCAAGGCGTCAAAAATCACGGATCGGTTGTCAGAGCTGGGTGCAAAAATCTTTATCGGTCAACAGGCTGCGAATATTGAAGATGCCGAAGTGATCGTGATTTCGTCAGCGATCAAAACGGGCAATGCTGAGCTTGACGCGGCGCGCGCCCGAGGCCTGCCAATTGTGCGCCGTGCAGAAATGCTGGCCGAATTGATGCGCCTGAAGTCCAATATCGCAGTGGCCGGGACACATGGTAAAACAACAACAACAACAATGGTCGCCGCCTTGCTGGATGAAGGCAAGTTTGACCCGACTGTCGTGAATGGCGGCATCATTCACGCCTATGGGTCCAATGCGCGCAAAGGTGAAGGCGAGTGGATGGTTGTCGAAGCGGACGAAAGCGACGGCACCTTTAACCGTTTGCCCGCCACCATCGCCATCGTCACCAATATTGACCCGGAACACATGGAACATTGGG
>CAZJAW010000310.1:0-3618 GCA_964544035.1 uncultured Rhodobacterales bacterium | reverse complement strand
GCTGTTCGCATTTCTACTCATAAATCCGCTTACCAACAGCATCGCGAGCCAGTATTTTCCCGGTGCAGTATCTCTTAGCCCAGCCGAGGCGTTGCAGGCCGCAATGACTGACAGGTCGTTACTGCCAACGCCAGATGGGGTTTTGTTGCACTTGTGGTTCCTGATTGTACTGATCGGCTTTGTCGCGTTGTCACCACTTTTCGCCATTGGGCTTGCTCGTCTGGCCACCCTTCAGTTTTCACGCCCTGGCGTGTTGCTGGCAGGCCTTGCGGTCTTGGTCGCCGTCTATTCTGTTCTGGCCAGAGGTGCCGAAGAGGTATTATCACGGGCTTTGGAGTCTGATCTGACCCTTTTTCGGGCTTTCTTGCGTTATCTACCATATTTCCTACTTGGCATGGCAGCGCATGTTTCCACCGTCATCTGGGACTCGCTGCACCGGATCAGCCTGCCGATTTTAGGAATTGGCGCGGTAATGGTTTGGGCAGGCTTTATGTTGCCCGTGCTAAATGATGGGGCAATAGGAACACTCTACTTCGTCGCCGCCCGTGCGGTCCTGACAACCGGGATGGTCGCGTTGCTTATGGCGCTGTTTCAACGCTTCGCAAATTTTGGGTCCCCCACAACGCGACTTGCCTCTCAGGGGGTCTATACGGCCTACCTCTTGCAAATTCTGCTTGTCTGGGTTGCGGGTGCAATCGCAATCTCGATCGGTCTTGAAGGAACAATGTTATATCTGATCACCGTCCTTGTGACACTCTTGGCAGGACACGCGATCTGGTACTATGTCGTACGCCCCGTCCCGTTCTTTAGCCTTTTGTTGAGCGGCAAATGGCAAGTGCCCTCGAAAATAGCAAGCTGACCCCTGTACCCTATTCTGGCAGTATCGCGAAGATTCAGATTTCAGCTGCGTTGCTCGACGTGGCAGCCAGATCCCTTACCTTCCCGCGGCAAACATCAGGATTGTAGGTTTAATCAGTCTCAAAGGCGCCCAATTTCCCAAATCCGTAATCCTATGCCTCTTGTATTCCTACGTCCGCTTTCCAGTTTCGTATCGCGACCTGTTAGAGATCAAGGCCGAACGCGGCGTAGATTTAGATCATACAACGCTCAATCGGTGGGTCGAGAAATATGCTGGCGCGACTACAAAAGAAGCGCAACGCCGGAAATCTCCCACCGGTCAATCGTGGCGAATGGATCAAACTTACTTAAAAGTAAAAGGCGAGTGGGTGTATTTGTACCGAGCAATCGACAAACAAGGAAATACCTTTGATGTCATGCTCTCCGAGCGTCATGACGAAGCCGCAGCGACCGCGTTTTTCATGAAAGCTATCGGCAACAATAGCTGGCCTGACAAAGTTGTCCATCCACTGCCCGGCAGGGCATTGCAAAGCAATGTCCCGAGAGGGGATAAAAGTGGGTCGAATAGGACGGCTTTGTTCAACATGAACTGCCTGCTGGTGATATGCGGTTGATGTTGGTTAATCACTGTTCGGCGGACGAAATATCTAAACAACATCATAGAGCAAGACCACCGTTTCTTCAAAAAGTCACCCGCCCGATGCCAACGCCCAAATCGCTAATTTCGGCGTTGGCCGCTCTTGACGGAACCGAGGTCGCGCACGTGATCCGAAAGGTTCAATTTGACCAGCCAGAACAATTTGGCGTTGAGTAGTATGCGGCGCTTACTGGATAAGTGTGCCCATTAGAAAAGCTACCTTCGATTTGGCGGAAACTTTACGACACTACACCTAAAATACACCTACACAGCTTGGGTAGCTGCGACGGCGCGTTGCCAGCGCCCGTATGCATTGTCACGAGCATCGGCATCCATTTCCGGCTCAAAACGGGCCGCGCGGGCCCATTTGGCCGCGAAACCATCCATATTGGGGTAAACACCCGCTCGCATGCCGGCCAGCCAGGCCGCGCCAAGGGCGGTGGTTTCCACTCCAGCAGGTCGGTCCACAGGTGCTCCAAGCATATCCGACAGGAATTGCATCGCCCAATCGTTGGCGCTTAGGCCTCCATCCACGCGCAGCACCGCATCGCCTGCATCAGGCCAGTCGGCCCGCATCGCGTCAAACAAGTCGCGAGTTTGAAAACCGATACTTTCTAAGGCTGCGCGGGCCATATCAGCAGGATTGGTATCACGCGTCAAACCGTAGACCGCCCCACGGCACTCCGCGTTCCAATAAGGCGCGCCCAGACCAGTGAACGCTGGCACAAGTGTCACCTCACCTCGTCCGTCTTGGGCCAGCGCCTCGGTTTCCGACGCCGCCCCTATGATCCCTAACCCATCGCGCAACCATTGCACCACAGCCCCGGCAATAAAGATCGACCCCTCAAGCGCGTAGGTCGGTTTTCCATCGAGCTGGTAAGCCACTGTCGTCAGCATTCTGTTGTTGGAAGTTATCGGCGTGTCGCCAGTGTTGAGCAGTGCAAAGCATCCAGTACCGTAGGTCGATTTCAACATTCCAGGCGCAAAACAAGCCTGACCTATGGTCGCCGCCTGCTGGTCGCCAGCAACACCATAGATCGGAGTCTCGCCACCCAGCAAATCTGTCACCCCAAAATCTGACGCACAATCGCGCACCTCTGGCAACATCTCCATCGGGATGTCGAGCATGGCGCACATTTCGGCGCTCCATTCGTTTTTGTGGATGTCATACAGCATCGTGCGGGCAGCGTTGGTCGCATCTGTGACATGGGCGCGACCCCCGGTCATATGCCAGATAAGAAAGCTATCGACTGTACCAAACAGCAGCTTGCCATCAGTTGCACGGGCGCGGGCACCCTCGTGCTGATCTAAAATCCATTTGACCTTTGTGGCCGAGAAGTAGGGATCAAGCAGCAGCCCTGTAATCGCGCTGACTTGCGCGTTGTGACCTTCGGCACGCAAGCTTTCGCACATTTGCGCTGTACGCCGATCTTGCCACACTATGGCGTTGTTCAACGGCACACCCGTTTCCGCATCCCAGATCACCGTCGTTTCGCGTTGGTTGGTGATGCCAATGGCCGCGATGTCGCCAGCGGTTAGTCCGGCTTTGTCCATCACTGCCTTGCAAGTCGATTGCACAGTGGACCAAAGATCGGCCGGATCGTGTTCGACCCATCCACTATGTGGGAAATGCTGCGTGAATTCCTCCTGCGCGCTTGCAATCGGTTTCATGTCGCCGTCAAAGAGGATCGCGCGCGAGGACGTTGTGCCCTGATCAATGGCCAGAATGTGCGGCATGGGGAATCCTTGGTGCTGAGTCACGAGTTGCACACAGGTCTAGGCCAAGACGGGCATCGCTTCAATCATCCGCGTTAGCGTTGCGGCGCGACGTCCCTAAACCCTAAAAGAACAGCAGCTCCTATCATCAACCCACCACTGATCCGATTGATCACGCCAAAAGATGTGCGCCCAAGTTTTGCGGCCACCCAGTCCCCTGCCCAACCCCATGCCACCAGCGTAATTCCATCAACCACCAAATAAGTGGCCCCCAAGATCAACAATTGAGGGAGAACAGCCGCGCTTGGATCTATGAACTGCGGAAACAGAGCGGCAAAAAATACGACCGCATAGGGGTTTGTCATCGACGTGACAAAACCCAAACGCACCAAACTGACTGAATGGTC
>CAZJAW010000309.1:0-3623 GCA_964544035.1 uncultured Rhodobacterales bacterium | reverse complement strand
CTGGGCCGAGTGTTTTCAGGGCGTCCTCTGCGCTGGAGAAGGTTTCAGTGTCGTACCCCGACAGGGCCAAGCACTGACTGTTCGATTGCCGCATGTCCTGCTCGTCATCGACGATCGCGATTTTCATAGCTTGGGTCATTTGGACTTACTCCGCTGCATTAATCGTTTTTTCGGCGCCGTCATCGCTGACATCTTCATTCAGAATAGGCAGCTGCATTTCAAACACCGCACCGCCCGATTGTCCGTTGCGTGCTGTTAGACGCCCCCCAAGATCGTTGACAATGCCCGAGGAGATAGCAAGCCCCAAGCCCACGCCGTCGCCGGGCTGCTTGGTGGTGTAAAACGGCTCAAACAACGCGTCGAGATTCACAATACCGGGGCCATTGTCGCGCACTGTGAGGGTCGCTGTTTCACCTGCCGACAAGAAGATATCGACTTGTGGATTGCGTGTGGTTTTGGTGGCATCAATAGCGTTGCGCAGCAGGTTCACCATCACCTGTTCGATGCGCAGCTGATCACCCATCACCTCGACCGCACCTTGGGGCAGGACACGATTGATTTGTACCCGACGCTGGCGCAGTTGCGGCTCCATCATCGATAGGCTTGAGGCAAGCGCATCGCCCATGTTTACAGGGCTTAGAGCATCCTGACCTTTGCGCGCATAGGATTTCAATTGACGTGTAATGACGCCCATACGTTCGATCAAATCATCGATCCGCCCAAAACTAACAAGCGCCTCGTCGGGGCGGTTGCGGCGCAGCAAAAGCCCTGCGCCGGCAAGGTATGTTTTCATCGCTGCAAGTGGTTGGTTCAGCTCGTGACTGACGGCGGCTGACATCTCGCCCAAGGCGGCCAGCTTTGAGGATTGTTCAAGGGTCTGTTCTGCGACGGCCAAGTCTTCCTGGACCCGTTTTCGTTCGGCAATTTCCCGCTGCAACTGAACGTTCAAACGGCGAAGCTCTGCTGACTCGCGCGTCGAAAGCGCCAGTCGCAAAGCCGAACGACGGCTGAGAGCATAGAACGCAAGCGCAAGAAGGATCGCAAATGCCATGATCTCGAGTGCGAGCACCCCATTCACACGCTCGCGCACAGACGCATAGGTGGTAAAAGACGTGATCTGCCAGCCACGAAACGCGACGCGCGAATCCAAACGCATAACACCTTCGCCTTGCAGGTAGGCGTCGGCTGGCAGCGCCGTCCAATCTGCAGTCGCGCGAATGGCGCGCTCAATTGCGCTTTGCGGGGTCTGGCGTTCAAGCGCCTCTTCTTCGGTACGGCCACGCCAGCGCGGTTCAGTTGCCAACACGATCTGTCCGTCCGTGTCGGTGACAAACACAGCTGCAGAAATTCCAGCCCATGCGCGTTCAAACTTTTGCAGATCAACTTCGACGACAATGACGCCCAGCACATCACCCGCAGCCATAACTTTGCGTGAATAGGTAAACGCGAATCCTCCCCCGTCACGCGGTGCGGTGGTAAAGACAGTGGCGGGTGCTTTCATCGCCTCTTGGTAATAAGCTTCATCAACATGATCTGAGCCCAAACGATTCCGATCTGTCGCCGCGACTGCACGCCCTTCGCCATCTAAAAGGATCAAATTGGCTGCACCAATTTCTTCCACAAAAGAAATCAAGCGCTGCGTGGATTGCTGGTAATCCGCTGAGTTCAAAGCCCCGATCAACGTTGGATCGCGCGCAAGCAGTTGCGGCACAATGGCGTTCTGGCGCAGTTCACTAAGTAAATTGCCGGAATACAATGCCAGACGCAGTTCGGCTCGGTTACGGGTGGTTTCAGTGAAACGGTCAGTCAGCAGGCGATTGGTGAAATAAACAGTTAAGACAGCCACCAGAGATAAAAGCACAAGCGCAAGGCGCACCCGCCAGCTTGTGGCGCTGTGTTTTGTGGTGCGTCTTTCTGATGTGGCGGCATGCTCCATTTCGCCCACCATAAGTGTGCGAAGCCCGCCCCTCAAGTCAGGCGTGGGTCAGTTGGGCTGCCACTGAGCGGAACAACGCCTGCCCGTCCGTGCCACCATGGCCTTGATCTGCGGCCCGTTCCGGGTGTGGCATCATACCAAGCACGCGACGGTTTTCGGACAAGATGCCTGCGATATCCTGTTTGGATCCGTTAGGGTTATCGGTATAGCGAAACGCGATGCGGTCATCGCTGTGCAAAGCATCCAACGTGGCGTCATCGGCAAAATAGTTGCCGTCATGGTGGGCAATCGGAATGTCGACAACGTCGCCGGCATTGTAGCCTTCGGTATAAATGGACTGCGATGTTTCAACGCGCAGGCCAACCGTTTTGCAGATGTATTTCAGCCCGGCATTGCGCAACAGCGCGCCCGGCAGCATGCCGGTCTCTGTCAGCACCTGAAAGCCGTTGCACACGCCCAGAACATAGCCACCGCGATCTGCATGAGCCTTAACTGCCTGACAAATGGGGGAATTTGCGGCAATCGCCCCACAACGCAAGTAATCCCCGAATGAAAACCCACCCGGAACGCCGACCATGTCGACACCGGATGGCAAGTCAGTGTCCTTGTGCCAGACCATTTCGACGTCCGCGCCAGCGGCGCGAAACGCCACAGCGAGATCGCGATCACAGTTCGAACCAGGAAAGACAACCACAGCCGCCTTCATGACATGTCGACCCGGTAGGATTCGATTACAGTATTCGCCAGCAGTTTTTCACACATGGCGTTCACATCCGTCTCGGATGTGCCATCGGCCAGCTCTAGCTCAATGACCTTGCCCTGTCGGACGCCGGTTACCCCATCAAAGCCAAGTGCGCCAAGCGCGTGGCGCACGGCCTCACCTTGGGGATCCAGCACTCCGGTCTTCAACATGACGTGAACTGTAGCTTTCATGATCTACCCCCAAATGAATTTGCGTGCGTCCTAGCCGGGAGTCGAAGTGAAGGCAAGATTTCCCTGCATCCATATTTCTTGTCCGGTGGTGATTACGTGTTGCCCCGTCGCAACCGAGGCACGGTTAACTACGAGCACCTGTTTGAACCGGCACCAGTTTGACAAAAGCCCAAGGAAGGCGGGGCCGCAAATTGCGGCACCCGTTTAGTTTATCAGTGTCGGCTTGGTGATCGGACCTGTGGATTGCTTGGGCATCACACCCAAACGGCGCGCCACCTCTGTATAGGCATCCGTCAGATTACCCAGATCGCGGCGGAACACGTCTTTGTCCAACTTCTGCCCCGTCTCAATGTCCCACAAACGGCAGCTGTCCGGGCTGATTTCGTCCGCCACGATAAGACGCATAAAATCGCCCTCATAAATCCGACCGACTTCAATTTTGAAGTCAACCAGTCGAATGCCCACAGCCATCATGACGCCTGACAAAAAGTCATTCACTCGCAAAGCAAGGCTTAGGATGTCATCCATTTCCTGCTGCGTGGCCCAACCAAATGCGGCGATATGCTCTTCGGTGACCAGCGGGTCGCCAAGGGCGTCTTCTTTATAGCAATATTCAACGATAGGCCGCGGCAGTTGCGTGCCTTCGTCTATGCCCAAACGCTTGCTCATCGTGCCAGCCGCATAATTGCGCACAATGATCTCTAACGGAACGATTTCGCAAGAACGCACCAATTGTTCGCGCATGTTCAAACGT
>CAZJAW010000308.1:0-3623 GCA_964544035.1 uncultured Rhodobacterales bacterium | reverse complement strand
GCACCGTTTTGCCCACGGGTTCTGTACGGTTGGTCGACGCGGGGCAGGTGTCTGCTTTGCCGGGTTTTAACACCGGCGATTGGTGGGTGCAGGACGCGGCAGCAGCCATTCCAGCGCGCATTTTAAACGCGCAAAAGGGCGAGGCTGTGTTGGACCTATGCGCCGCACCCGGTGGCAAGACCATGCAACTGGCGGCGTCTGGCGCGACGGTAACCGCGATCGACATCTCAAAGGGGCGGATGGAACGGGTATCGCAAAACCTGATCCGCACGGGTCTAAGTGCTGAGGTCGAAGTGGCAGATGTGTTTGACGTCATCGGACAATATGATGCGATCCTGTTGGATGCACCTTGTTCTGCGACAGGCACAATTCGCCGCCACCCCGATCTGCCATTCGCTAAGGACGGTTCGGAATTTGGTATGCTGATGGACTTGCAGGCACGGATGATTGACCATGCCTTGACCCTGTTGAAGCCCGGCGGGCGGTTGGTGTTTTGCACGTGCTCACTGCTGCCAGATGAGGGCGAAGTGCAAGTCGAAGAAGCGCTCGAACGCCATCCCGGACTATCCGTTGATCGTGCGGCACTTGAACAACCCGGCATTGATCCGGCGTGGGTCGCTGAAGAAGGTGGCTTGCGTCTGCGCCCCGATTTATGGGCGGAACTTGGCCATATGGACGGATTCTATGTCGCCTGTCTGCGCAGAACTGACTGAGATTGCGTGACTTGCCGCGCGGGGCGAGTTATGATGCGCCTAAATAGCGCACAGACGCATTGAGGCAGCAACAATGACCATCCTGAAAGGGCTTTCTGCTCGCAAGGCCCGGTTCTTGAACCGATGGCATGCCGCACGGATCACGCGTGCGCAGGCTGTGACGGCTTTTGTCTCTTCTCCTGAACCGCGTACCATTGGCAGTTTTGCACGGGGTCGGCAGTTGGTGGCGGGCAATTACCTGTTTGCAGGTTCGTTGATCGAAGCGCCCGGGGAAAACGTGTGGGAGGTGACCCCGCCTGACCGCGCCTACGAGGACGCGTTGCATGGGTTTGCGTGGCTGGACGATCTGGCCGCCGTTGGGGATTCTTCGACCCGCACATTGGGGCAAGGCTGGCTGTGGGGTTGGATTGAGCGCTACGGCAAGGGACGCGGGTCCGGCTGGACGCCGGATCTGACGGGACGCCGTTTGATTCGCTGGATCAATCACGCGCTGTTTATGCTTCGCGGACAAGAGGCACCAGCGACCGACGCATTTTACCAATCTTTGGGACAACAGACACTATTTCTGTCCAAACGCTGGCATGCCGCAGCACCAGGTCTTCCTCGTTTTGAGGCCCTGACAGGCTTGATCTATGCGGGTCTGTCGCTTGAGGGAATGGAAGAATTGGCGCGCCCCGCTATTGCGGCTTTGGCTGACGAATGCGCTGATCAGATCGACGAACAGGGCGGTTTGCCCACCCGTAATCCCGAGGAACTGCTCGAGGTATTCACTCTCCTCACATGGGCGACTGCCGCACTGGAAGAGGCCGGGAAAGTCGTTCCTGCCAAGCAGACGGAGGCCATTGAACGCATAGCCCCCACATTGCGCACGTTGCGACATGCTGATGGTGGACTAGCGCGCTTTCATGGCGGCGGACGTGGGCAGGAAGGATGGCTTGATACAGCCCTTGCGGCGTCACGCGTAAAGAGGCGGCAACCGGATGGGTTGTCCATGGGTTATGCCCGTCTTAGCGCGGGACGCACGAGCGTCATCATCGATGCAGCCACGCCGCCGGCACCAGAGGCAAGCAAGAATGCGCATGCCTCAACCCTCGCTTTTGAGCTGACGTCGGGGCGGCGGCCTTTGATTGTGAATTGCGGATCGGGTGTCAGTTTCGGTGCGGAATGGCGCCGCGCTGGTCGCGCGACGCCGTCCCATTCAGCGGCCACTTTGGATGGCTATTCTAGCGCGCGATTAGGCGATGCGGACCGTTCAAGCGCGAACGAAGTATTGATAGACGCGCCCGATCACGTTCCCATCGAAGTCAGCAACGCGCCGGATGGTCTGCGCTTTCAAGGGGGGCACAATGGCTATGTGCGCACCCATGGCTTGACGCATGCGCGCCAGCTTGAACTTACTTTTGACGGTCGCGGCATGGCGGGTGAGGACATGTTGCTGGCCCTTGAGGAACACGAAAAGCATCGTTTCGATCAAGTCATGGACACCAAAAAGCTGGCGGGAATCCCTTTTGACATCCGTTTTCACCTGCACCCGGAAGTAGATGCAGAATTGGACATGGGCGGTTCTGCTGTGTCGATGGCGTTAAAAAGTGGGGAAATCTGGGTGTTCCGCCACGACGGGACGCAAAATTTAAGCCTAGAACCAAGCGTTTATCTGGAAACGGGCCGCCTGAAACCACGCGCGAGCCAGCAAATCCTTTTGTCAGGGCGCTCAATGGGATACGCGCTGCGCGTACGCTGGTCCTTGTCCAAGGCGCAGGAAACTGCCATGGGCATCCGCGATCTTAATCGGGATGAACCGCCCGAAATCTACGACTAAATTTGGAGAGCTGCCCCCATGACTGACCTGAGCCCCGTGCGCCGCGCGTTGATTTCTGTATCTGACAAGACTGGTCTGTTGGAGTTTGCGACGGCTTTGGCCGGACAGGGCATTGAGTTGCTCAGCACGGGCGGTACGGCGCGTGCTTTGCGTGAGGCAGGTCTGAAAGTGAGCGATGTGGCGGATGTAACAGGCTTCCCAGAGATGATGGATGGTCGGGTCAAAACACTGCATCCGATCGTCCATGGTGGTTTGCTCGCTTTGCGTGACAATGAAGAACATGTCGCCTCCATGAAGGAACACAGCATTGGGGCCATCGATTTGGTGGTGGTGAACCTGTACCCGTTTGAAGAAACTGTGGCCAAAGGTGCGGCCTACGGCGAAGTGATTGAAAACATCGACATCGGCGGGCCAGCGATGATCCGGTCTGCAGCCAAAAACCACGGGTTCGTCACTGTTGTAGTAGACGTACAAGACTATGACGCGGTGATCGACGAATTGAAGGCCAATGGCGGCAAAACGTCTTACGCCTTGCGCCAACGCCTTGCACAAACGGCCTATGCACGCACAGCGGCTTACGATACCGCTGTCAGCACTTGGATGGCAGGCGAAGTGCCGCAAGTGCCACGCCGCCGCGCCTTTGCTGGCGCATTGGCGCAAACTTTGCGTTATGGTGAGAACCCGCATCAATCAGCTGCGTTTTATACGGATGGTTCGGCCCGTCCCGGCGTTGCAACAGCCAAACAACATCAAGGTAAAGAACTGTCTTACAATAATATCAACGACACGGACGCAGCTTTTGAATTGGTCAGTGAATTTGCAGGTCAAGGCCCGGCTTGCGCCATCATCAAACACGCCAACCCTTGCGGAGTGGCAACCGGTGACACGTTGGCAGAGGCTTATACCCGTGCTTTTGATTGTGACCGCACCAGTGCGTTCGGTGGTATCATCGCGCTGAACCAGCCTCTCGACGGGGCCACGGCCGAAGCCATTAGCGGCATCTTTACAGAAGTGGTCATCGCACCCGGTGCAGATGCAGATGCGGTGGAACTTTTTGGCAAGAAGAAGAACCTGCGCCTTCTGACCACTGG
>CAZJAW010000307.1:0-3635 GCA_964544035.1 uncultured Rhodobacterales bacterium | reverse complement strand
CCTCATCGTCGAACTCGTGGAAGCGGAGATGACAGCGATGTAGCTGGCGCTGGCCGACAGGACCATGAACAACGCGACCCCTCTGGCGCTGACACCCAACAAAAGTCCAACGGCCAGACCAAGGCTCGCGCCGACCATCGGCATCACTATGCCAAAGGCCAGCACACCTGGCGTCAAAACGCCCGATCCGCCACGCAATCCGCGCCCGGCAACCAACCCCATGTCCAGCAGGAACAGGCACAAAACGCCCTGAAACGGCGAGACGATAAAGGCTTCGATCTTGACCAATCCATCGACGCCTGTAACCCCACCGATTAAAAAGCTGCCAACCAGCAAAACAATGGACCCGTTCAGCATGATCTCGCGTAGTAGGCCCGCATCCATACGCGCAGCGCCACTGCCTCGCGACACCAACCACAAGGCTGACAAGATCGCAGGCGCTTCCATCGCCGCGGCAACGGCAACCATGTAGCCTTCGGATGCGATCCCACTGCTTTCCAGCACAGATGTTGCCGCCACAAAGGTGACAATCGAAATCGACCCGTAGTGCGCCGCGACAGCAGCCGCATCCAAACGGGACAGATTGCCCATCACTTGCAGCAGCGCAAACGCAATCAACGGCAAGGCAGCAGACAACGCGATGCCCGCCAACAACGACAATGCCAACGTGGCGTCTATCCCGTGATCAGCGACGCTGACGCCACCTTTGAAACCGATGGCAAACAGCAGATAGATGGACATGCCTTTGGCCACTGCCTCTGGGATGTTCAAATCGGATCGCGCAAGGGCCGCAGCAACACCCAGTACAAAACTCAGGATAATAGGCGACAGCAGATTAGTCGCCGCAAGGCTCAAGATTTGATCCATGCACGAATCCCTAATTTGAAAAGGCAGGCACTTTTTTGGAGTGGCCGGGCAGTGCCCTCACACCGGTTGGAAATCGTTCGTCGCGCCGGAGAACTGGCACAACGTACCTTCGGCTATGTCCGTCCAAAGCCCATGAAGCGACAGCGACCCATCATTCACGCGCTTTTCGACAAAGGGAAAAGTCATCAAGTTTTCAATCGAGGCGACGACGGCAAGCTGCTCTAGTCGGCGCGACTTCTCCTCAGGGTCTGTGACTTCCGCGACCTGTTCATATTTTGGACGCAGGATGTCCATCCAGCGACCCACAAAACTGGATTTTTCCTCAAGCTCGGGTGCATGGCCTTCGCACATGTCCAAACAACCCTTTACCCCACCGCAGCGCGAGTGGCCCAAAATGATCACATGGGCCACTTCCAAAACCGTCACTGCATATTCCACCGCCGCAGAGGTGCCGTGTCGATCCCCATCCGGTTCGCAAGGCGGCACCAGATTGGCAATGTTACGATGAATAAAAAATTCCCCCTGATCAGCCCCAAAAAGCGACGTAACTTGCACGCGGCTATCGCAACAGGAAATGACCATAGCGCGGGGTCGCTGCCCTTCGGTGGCAAGACGGCGATACCAAGCGCTGTTCTCGGCATAAGTGGTGGCTTTCCATCCCTGATACCGCTGCAAAAGGAATGATGGAAGTGGTTTGACCATATGCATAGTTTTGCCCTGACTGCCCTTAAACCTTGTTCGGAGCCGTGGTTACCCGCAATTCACAGTAAATTCGAGCGAAAAGACTGGTCGAGCATAACGTTTTAGGAACGGTGTTTGTGCCAAACAAAGCAAGACCGTGGGGGTCCGCCAAACTTGGTGAGTAAAGGTGAGTAAAGTGACAAATATTACACAGCTTCGGCTATCTGAAACAGTACAAGTCAATCGGGATCGTTTGGATGCGCTCAACGCTGAGATGGATCCAATCACTGCCGAAGATATGGTATGCCGCGCCATGGAAGAATTGGCATTGCGGATGGCCCATTGTGATCGCCTCTACAGGGCGGGCCAATTGGACGAGCTGCGAAAATCCAGCAAATCGCTGATCGCAATTGCAGAACAAATTGGCATGGATGTGATGGCGCGGGTGGCTCGGGACGTTTCCTATTGCGCAAAATCCGGTGATCGGGCAGCACTTGCCTCTACTATCGCCCGCCTGCACCGTACCGGGGAAGGATCGCTAAGCGCGATCTGGGACTTACAGGATATCACGATCTGACAACGCGCCCTTGCAGTGACGCGCACAACCGATAGGGTCAAAGGCATCATTGAACAAAGGTGCCCCTAATGACGCTTGCTTTTGCCGCGCCCGACTCCAACGCAATTCCTCTACATCTGCTGGCAGAGGACGAGGTCCAGCCTTGGCTTGACAGCCAAAGCGACGCGGTGGGCGCGTGGGTCACTGGGCATGGTTTCAAAGGCGCTATTGGGCAAGCATTAACCATTCCCGGCGACAACGGCATCGCTATGGCCGCAGTTGGGTATGGCACGGCTTCAAAACGTGCGCGCGCGCGGTTTCATTTGGCAGCAGGCGCGACACGTCTGCCCGCAGGTGTCTATGTGCTGAACAGCACTCTGGACCCGCAGACTCTTGAGGTCGAGGCGCTCGGTTGGTTGCTTTCGAGCTATCGCTTTGATCGCTACAAAGAGCAATCTTCCATGACAGCACAACTTGTCGCCCCAACTGGAATCGATGCCGACCGTGTCCAAGCCATCGCCAACGGCGAAGCGCTCAGCCGCACCCTCATCAACACACCTGCATCCGATATGGGCCCGCCGGACCTCGAAACGGCAGCCCGCGAAGTGGCAGATCAGTTCGGTGCAAATATCAACGTCATCACAGGCGAAGACCTGCTGAGCGCCAACTTCCCTATGATCCACACGGTTGGCCGCGCCTCGGTTCGCGCGCCGCGCCTGATCGACATGACATGGGGCAAGTCTGGGCCGACGCTAACGCTTGTCGGCAAAGGCGTCTGTTTCGACACCGGGGGGTTAAACCTTAAACCCGGCGCGTCCATGGGACTGATGAAGAAAGACATGGGCGGATCAGCCGCCGTATTGGGGCTGGCACAAATGATCATGGCCACAAAGTTACCTTTGCGTCTGCGCGTGCTGATCCCTGCAGTCGAAAATAGCGTCTCAGGCAACGCCTTCCGGCCGCAAGACATCCTCACCTCACGCAAGGGGCTGACAGTTGAAATCAACAACACCGACGCCGAAGGACGGCTTGTGCTGGCCGACGCGCTCGCCTTGGCGGACGAGGACAAGCCCGACCTCATCATCTCGATGGCAACGCTAACCGGGGCTGCGCGCGTGGCGGTCGGCCCTGACCTCGCGCCTTACTTTACCGATGACGAAGCACTTGCCGCTGCGCTCGAAGACGCCGCAAAAGCGCAAGCTGATCCTGTCTGGCGCCTGCCCTTCCATGCGCCTTACGAAAGCATGATCGAACCCGGTATCGCCGATCTCGACAATGCACCCAAAGGCGGGTTCGCTGGCACCATCACAGCGGCCCTGTTTCTGCGTCGTTTTGTAGAGCACAGCCCCTACATGCATTTCGATATCTATGGCTGGCAACCAAGTAGCGCGCCGGCCCGCGCCAAGGGTGGGGTGGGCCAGGCCACACGCGCTCTGCTCGCGGCCCTTCCGGCGGCCCTTAATCTATGAGCGACCCGCGCCGCACGCCCAACCCGGACTATCTCGGAGTGGATCGTCCGGGGCGAATCCTT
>CAZJAW010000306.1:0-3660 GCA_964544035.1 uncultured Rhodobacterales bacterium | reverse complement strand
GGGGCGGATTACCATCCGTCTTACGACGTCAACGCGTGAAACCGCTTTGCGCGCTGCAGGGGCAAGGGTGCAGATCATCGACTATGGTCCCGGTATCGACCCAGTGCATTTGCCGCGCCTGACGGAACGCTTTTACCGCGGGGACGATCACCGCAGCCGCGCCCTTGGCGGCACAGGGTTGGGCCTTGCCATCGTAAAGCATATCATCAATCGACATCGTGGACGCTTGCGGGTGCACAGCGAGTTGGGGCAGGGGGCGACGTTTACTGTGATCCTACCAATTTTGGGAAATTTCGATTAAATTTCTTCAAAATCGCCCCCTGTCATAAAACTGTTACGCAACTGTCACAAAAGGTATGCGAGCGACCCATAGACGGGTCACAAGATTCCCATGGGGGGGATCGGTCAAAATGCTCAAACAGGAGACATTCATGTCCTTTGTGAAACTCGCCGCTTCCGCGCTGACACTTTCGGCCTTGGCCGCAACACAGGCCGCTGCGCGCGACCAAGTCCAGATCGCTGGATCTTCAACCGTGTTGCCTTATGCATCCATCGTGGCCGAAGCCTTTGGCGATAACTCTGATTTCCCGACACCGGTTGTGGAATCGGGTGGATCATCTTCGGGCCTCAAGCGTTTTTGTGAAGGTGTGGGCGAAAACACCATCGACATCGCCAATGCATCGCGCGCCATCCGCGACAAAGAAATCGCTGCCTGCGCCGAAGCGGGTGTGACGGACATCATCGAAGTCCGCATCGGCTATGATGGCATCGTCTTTGCCAGCCAGATCAATGGCCCAGCTTTTGAAGCCTTCCAGCCTGCGGATATTTTCAACGCTCTGGGGTCCAAAGTGTTGGTAAATGGCGCAATCGTCGACAACCCGCACCAACAGTGGGCAGACTTCAACGGCGCCCTGCCAGCAGCCGACATCGTGGCCTTCATCCCCGGCACAAAGCACGGCACGCGCGAAGTCTTTGAAGACAAGGTGCTGCTTGAGGGCTGTGAAGCCACGGGTGCAATGGAAGCGATGATCGCATCGGGCATGTCCGAAGATGACGCCGAAGACGCCTGCATCGATGTGCGCCAAGACGGCAAGTCAGTCGACATCGACGGTGACTACACAGAGACGCTGGCACGCATCGACTCTAACACAAACGGTGTCGGCATCTTTGGTCTGTCTTTCTACGAAAACAACACAGACAAGTTGAAAGTCGCGACTATGGGCGGCATCGCCCCCTCGACCGAGACGATTTCGACGGGTGAATACCCAGTGTCGCGTCCTTTGTTCTTTTACATCAAGAAAGCACATATCGGCGTGATCCCCGGCCTGAAGGAATTCGCATCCTTCTTTGCGGCGGATGAACTGGCAGGCCCTGATGGCCCGCTGGCAGCCTACGGCCTTGTGTCCGATCCTGAATTGGCCGCAACACAAGCGATCATTGCTGACGAAACACCGATGGGCGGCGGCTACTAAGCTGCACCTTTCGACATGATAGCGGGGGTGGCGGTCAACGCCGTCCCCAACCAATATGGAACACCCCGCTGCTGGGGCATCTGCACACAATCGACATAGGGGCTGCCATGCCGTTCACCTGGCTCATTCTGATCCTTTTGGGGCTTTCCGCTGTTGGGTATACCCTTGGTCGCCGCCGCGCACTTGCCAGTGGGGGCGGGGATCGACGGGTCTTGCACTCGCTTCCCAGCTATTATGGATGGCACGTTGTTATGTGGGCGCTGGTGCCTGCATTGGGGGTCTTGGCGGTCTGGTTGCTGGCGCAACCCTATGTGGTGAATTCACACGTGCTGGGGACGCTGCCTGACAGTATCGTGGCTGAAGGCAGTTCAATCGATCTGGTGATGAGCGATGTGCGCCGGGTCGCAGATGGTCTGGACGTCGCGGTGGCCCAAGGTGCGATGACCGGACCACAAGCAAATGCGCTTGATGCAAACACCAGCAACATCCGCGAGGTGCTGGGCGAAGTGGGTGTGGCTCTTGGGTCTGACGTCAGCCCCGACGTGCTGAGTGCTGCGCAAACCTATCGCAGCCTTAACGCAACTGGCGGAACGTTTATGGCCGTCGTTGTGTTGCTGATTGCGCTGGGTGGTGCATTCTATGCCTATACCAAATCGCACGCAGATTTTCGCGCCCGCAACACGGTCGAACGCGGTATCCTTGCGCTTTTGATCTTTGCGGCCTCAATAGCGATCCTGACCACCATCGGCATCGTTTTTGCACTGCTGTTTAATACGATCGAGTTTTTCAAACTCTACCCCGCGCGCGAGTTCTTTTTCGGAACCAACTGGGCGCCCAGCTTTTCGGGGCGCGGCGGGGCGTCTGACCTTGGTGTGCTGCCGCTTTTGTGGGGGACGTTCTATATCTCGCTTATCGCGTTGTTAGTTGCTGTGCCTATCGGGCTGTTTTCAGCCATCTATTTGTCGGAATACGCCACACCGCGCGTGCGCAGCATTGCCAAGCCGCTGATCGAAATCCTCGCCGGAATTCCGACCATCGTTTACGGGCTGTTCGCCTTGCTGACGGTTGGCCCGCTGCTGGTCAGCCTGTTTGGCAACGACACTCTGGGCTGGATGTCGGGCGGCACGGCTGTCATGACCGCAGGTCTTGTCATGGGCATCATGCTGATCCCGTTTGTGTCGTCACTGTCTGATGACATCATCAATGCGGTGCCACAGTCGCTGCGTGATGGCTCCTACGGCCTTGGCGCGACGCAATCCGAGACGATCCGCCAAGTGATCCTTCCTGCCGCCTTGCCAGGCATTGTTGGTGCGATTCTGTTGGCGGCAAGCCGCGCCATTGGCGAAACCATGATTGTGGTGCTTGGGGCAGGGGCCGCAGCACGCCTGTCGCTGAACCCGTTTGAAGCCATGACCACCATCACCGCCAAGATCGTAAGCCAGCTGACTGGGGATGCCGACTTTGCCTCTCCCGAAGCCTTGGTGGCCTTTGCCTTGGGGATGACGTTGTTTGTTCTGACGCTGTGTCTGAACGTTTTTGCCCTTTATATCGTGCGCAAATACCGGGAGCAGTACGACTGATGACGGATATTACTCAAAACCCCGACGGCGCGCGCAATTCATCGCTGCTTGCCACAGATGCTCGCACGCAAAAACGCAATGCCGCTGAAAAACGGTTCCGGTTTTATGGCATGGCCGCCATCGCCGTAGGCTTGCTGTTTCTGGTGTTTCTGTTTGCGTCGATCCTTAGGTCCGGCCTGCCAGCGTTCACGCAGACAGTGTTGGATATTGAATTCACGTTAACTCAAGAACAGTTCGATACCGCTGAATCCAAAATGCTGAAGACCGGCGAATATCAAAAGATATTCATCGCAGCCCTTGAAGGACAGTTGGAAGACAGCGGGCTGACTGTTGCCTTTGATAAAAAGGCGATCGACCGTCTGGTGGGCAAGCCCGGTGGCACCATCCGCGCCTTCTTTTTGGAAAACCCGGATCGGCTTGACACGCCTGTGTCCTTTGAGCTTGCCGCGTCTTCTCGAGTGGATGGCTATTTCAATGGGCGCGTGACGCGCGACACACTGGTCGATAGCCGTTTCTTGATGCGTGCCGACCTTGATCTGGTCGATGCATTGCACGAGGCCGGGATCATCCACAGCGCATTTAACTGGAACTTCATCACGGGTACGGAC
>CAZJAW010000305.1:0-3666 GCA_964544035.1 uncultured Rhodobacterales bacterium | reverse complement strand
CATTGCTCGTAAGCAGACTTTTGTTCGCGGCGCAGCATCGGTCACATTGGGCTCATTCCGGCCATTCGCCACGCCGATACCTAAATGCGCTTCTACATCATCTGCTGCCCATCCCAATTAAAGGGACAAGTGTCTCAATTGCCACTTGATGTCACGTGACCAAGCACCTTTTCCGAAAGAGGGAAATCTCAGCATCTCAACCGAAATGATCATCCCGAAGTTGGCGGCGCAACACCTTGCCCGACAGGGTGACAGGCACATCATCCACAAAACGGATCTGCTTGGGGACTTTGTAGTTGGTCAGCTGTTCACGACAAGTGGCGGTAATAACGTCTTCGTCCAAGCTGTCGTCAGAGCGCACAACAAAGGCAATCGGGGTTTCGCCGGTCTTTTCGTCTTCAATTCCGATCACACCCACTTGCACCACACCGGGCAAGGTCGAAATCACGTCTTCGATTTCATTGGGGGCCACGTTGAAACCAGACACAAGGATCATATCTTTTTTGCGGTCCACAATCTCCAAAAAGCCATCCGCATCCATCACACCAATGTCGCCAGAATAATACCAACCATCTTTCAAGACCTCTTCGGTCGCGGCTGGGTTATTAATGTACTGGTCCATCATTGCCGGACTTTTGGCGATCACTTCTCCCGGTTCGCCGCTGGCGACATCCTGTCCCGCATCATCGACTATGCGTACTTCGGCCCCCGGAACGGGCACACCAACTTTGCCCAAACGGTTTTCGCCGGGAGGATTGAACGTCAGAATGCCTGAGACTTCCGTCATACCGTAGCCCTGCAAAATATCCACGCCTGTCGCGTCTTTCCACTTTTGTGCGACGCCTGTCTGCTGTGCCGCACCGCCCGACCCACAAAAACGGATGTTCGAAAATAGCTTTGGGTCAAACCAAGGTTCAGCCATCAGACCCGCAAAGAGAGTATTGATGCCTGTGAACCACGTGATGTCGTGCTTTTCAAAGGCGGCCTTCAAGTTGGATGGCGGCCGTGGACTGGGCGCAAGGACGCCATGCGCGCCAACCGCAAGGCCAGAGACAAAAATCAAGCTAAACGCCGTGATGTGATACAGCGGCAACGCAACAAGGGCGGTCTCGACCCCGTCACGCAACACACCCGTGGTCATCAAACGCCCTTGCTCGGCATTTGTAAGAATTGCGTGATGGGTCAACGCAGCACCTTTGCTGCGCCCCGTTGTGCCGCTGGTGTATTGATAAAGCGCCACTGAATCTGCGGTGATGTCCTTGGTATAGGCAGCCAAGTCGCGCGCGCCTGCCCGCTTTTGCCCCATCGCAAGTGCGTCCGACATTTTGGTGTGCTGCGTTGTCATCGCTGGGATCACCTTACGCACGCGCTTTAGAACAAAACCCAGAAGCATCTTTTTCAGCGACGGGAAAAAGTCGACGATAGACAGCGTGATGACATGTTTCACACCTGTGTTGGAGATCACTTTGTCCAGCTTGTCACCAAACAAGTCGATGATCACGATGGCCTTTGCTTTGCTGTCGTTTAGCTGATGCTCTAGCTCAGCAGGGGTATAAAGTGGGTTCACGTTGGTGCCGATGCATCCCGCAAGTGACAGCCCCATTGAGGCCACACAGAACCCAATGCAATTTGGTGCCATGATGGCAACCGTGTCGCCGGTTCCCAATCCTAAATCCTCGCGTAGGTAAGTCGCAAAATCGGCGGCATGGGCACTGAGTTGATTAAACGTGATGGTTGTCTCGGCCCCGGTGGGAAGGATGGTGGTTAGCGCAGGCTTATCACCAAACTGCGCCACCGCCTGTTCCAGCATTTGCGGCAGCGTTTTAACGGGCATGTTCTGCGCGTCAAATTGCTTGGCTTCGTCCGAAAAATACTTGTCCCATGGTTTGATGTTGGCCATTGCAATTGCCTCCCCGCAGTCTGCATTGTCACACGACACTACATGAATTTCTGAAGGCGGGTGAAAAAACGCAGCGTCCAGGTTCTGCGTTCAAGACACTTTTTGAAGAGCCATAAAAAAAAACCGGACTGCGCGAAGGCAGCCCGGTTTCTTAATTCTTTTGTGTCGTCGTTTACTCGGTCAAAGCGCTGTCGACGTTAACACTGACGCCTGGGCCCATGGTTGACGAGAGCGATACCTTTTTCATGTAGGTCCCTTTGGACCCAGCAGGCTTCGCCTTTGCAACAGCACCAACAAAGGCGCGAACATTTTCGGCCAGCTTGGCTTCGTCAAAGGACGCTTTGCCGATACCAGCGTGGATCACACCGGCTTTTTCGACTTTGAACTGAACTTCGCCACCTTTGGCCGCTTGCACAGCCGCTTCGACGTCCATTGTCACTGTGCCAACTTTAGGGTTTGGCATCAGGTTACGGGGACCAAGCACCTTACCCAGACGACCAACGACGGGCATCATGTCAGGCGTCGCGATACAGCGGTCGAAGTCGATTTTACCGCCTTGGACGATTTCCATCAGGTCTTCGGCGCCCACAATGTCTGCACCAGCCTTCTGAGCTTCTTCAGCTTTGGGGCCACGCGCGAAAACAGCAACGCGTACTGTTTTGCCTGTACCGTTAGGCAAACCGACCACACCGCGAACCATTTGGTCAGCGTGACGTGGATCAACGCCAAGGTTCATCGAAATTTCAACAGTTTCGTCGAACTTGGCTTTGGCATTCCCTTTAACAAGGGCGACGGCCTCTTCGACTGTGACGTCAGATTTGCCTGCGAATGCTTCGCGGGCGGCGGTTGTGCGTTTTCCGAATTTTGCCATCTTACTTCACCTCGATGCCCATAGAGCGGGCAGAGCCCAAAATGATCTTCATTGCGCCATCAATGTCGTTGGCGTTGAGATCAGCCATTTTCGCTTCGGCGATTTCACGCACCTGCGCGACAGTAACTGAACCGACAGTTTCGCGCGATGGCGTCTTGGCGCCAGATTTCACCTTGGCGGCTTTTTTCAGGTAGTAAGACGCTGGTGGCGTCTTGATGTCCATCGAGAAGGACTTGTCCTGATAGTAGGTGATCACAGTTGGGCACGGTGCACCGGGCTCAAGGTCTGCTGTCTTGGCGTTGAAGGCCTTACAGAATTCCATGATGTTGATGCCGCGTTGACCCAATGCAGGGCCGACAGGGGGGGAAGGGTTTGCCTGACCTGCTTTAACTTGCAGCTTCATCGTCCCGACGAGTTTCTTGGCCATGAGCCATTCTCCTTTTCAACTCCCGTACGTCGCGACGCCGGGATGCGGTTGATGTGGTTCGGTTTGGGCAACGCGTTGCCTTCTCCTCCCACATGGGATGCCACACAAAGTGACAGGGGCGCCGGATACAGCGCCCCTGCCCTATAATCAAGGCCGAAATTTGGGGGAAGCGGCCCGTCCTGTGCGACGCTCAAGCTATTCATTGAGGATAACGTCGAAATGCACACGGCTCCTAGGTCGTCTGATATCGTCAAGCGCGTGCGAATGTGCCGCTATAATGATCTGCTCAGACGGTCATAACACTGTTGCTGTTGCTGTTGCTGTTACTGTTGCTGACGCCGTCGTCGCAATGGTTGCACTGGCCGCGGCGCACTATGGCGCTTTGGTCATTTCTGGCGACACGCCTTCAGATTGTGAGCTAGCCGGATAAAAAAAAGGCCGATCCGCTAAGGGGACCGGCCAACACAT
>CAZJAW010000304.1:0-3674 GCA_964544035.1 uncultured Rhodobacterales bacterium | reverse complement strand
GGTAAGTTCGGGGCCTTGATTTATCACGCCTGCTTCAGAAACGATTACGGTTTCAGAGCCAATAGGATTTGCCGTGGCATCAAACCTTTGGAAACGAATGTCGATCGTGTTGTCGTTGACACGGTTGTGCCACGCGATCACGAACCCACCATCCTGTGTCGCGACAATCGAACTGAGGGACTGGTCGTCGCGCGTCGTGGTGTTCACGCGAAATTCGCTGCCGACCCGCGCGCCCTTTTCGTTCAGGATTTGCGCATAGATGCCGTCATCAGATCCGTCCTGATCGTCACTTTCCCAAGTCACGACAAGTCTGCCGTCCGAAAGCCGTGCCACTTCCGGGTTGTCCTGCCGTCCTAACGAAAATTGGTTCAGCCGCATTTCATTCCCACGCGGCGTACCGTCGGCATCATAGGCCCGGAACATGACGGCATTTGAGCTGCCGTCTACATTGCGCGATTCCCAAGTGACTCCAAAACCACCGTCGTTCAATTCAACAAGCCTGCCGTCAGATTGAAAGCTGTCGGTTGTCTGATTCACTTGAATGACCGCACCGATCGGTGCGCCCGTGTCGTCCGTGCGCTGCACAAAAACGCCGAATAGACTGCCGTCGCGCCCTAAATTATTGAAAGATGTCAGGACCTCACCATTGCTTAGTGCCAACGTCGAGGGTGAAACGCTGGTGTTATCCGCATCAGCGAACACCACTTGCTGAGGTCCAATTGCCTGACCATTGGGGGACACAACCTGCGCATTGATCGTGGCACTCGTTGGGGTGGCCAAGGACGTAAACGTCACCATCAGATTGCCGTTTTCCAAAAGCACAAGCGACGGCCTGTTGCCGTCTTGTCCGGGCGTGGTGATTTCGACTGCGGGCCCTTCGGGACTGCCATTGGCCGCAAAAAACCTTAGGAATATGGCCGAATTGTCGTCATTGCCCCATGCCAACGCAGTACGTCCCTGTGGCAAAGCCAAAATGTCAAAATCAAAGAATGCTGCGTTCGCATCCGATGCGTCCGTCGGTGAGGAAAAGCTAAGTGTATTGGTCATGGGGTGCGCGCGTCCGTCAAAAGAAACTGGGTTTTTTTGATACTTACAGTTGCAGAGTCATTGCGTCACCGCAAATTTTACATTGCCGCTGAGTCAAGTCGTCGCGACGCAGCAAGCCTTTGCCAAACGCAACCCTCAGACCGCGTCGCCCTGCCCCGCTAAGCGCGGCACCAGTGCTTTGACAAGGTCTTTCATGTCCAATTGGCCAACGACCGCATCCCCGTCCATCACCCGGTACACATGGCGCGTGTCGCCGCCTGACAATGCGATCATGTCTTCTAGGTTACTGCTTGCAGCCACGTCTCCGTCAAATCGTTCGGTGCTGACGGGCTGCATGACCGACCGCACCTTAAGCACGCGGGCGCGATTGATGTCGCTGACAAAGTCTTCGATGTAAGGATCGGCCGGCGCCAAAAGAATGCCCTGAGGTTCACCCTGCTGCACCACGGCACCATCCTTGAGGATCACCAGATGATCAGCCAGCTTCAATGCCTCGTCCAGATCGTGAGTGATGAAGATGATGGTTTTGTGCAGTTCTTGTTGCAACTCCAACAGCAGGTTCTGCATGTCCGTACGTATAAGTGGATCAAGAGCCGAGAACGCCTCGTCCATCAGCATGATGTCAGTGTTTGCCGTCAGCGCGCGCGCAATCCCAACACGTTGCTGCATGCCGCCCGAAAGTTGCGCAGGATAACGCCCCTCAAAACCATCAAGGCCCACACGAGCCAGCCATTTGCGCCCCTCGGTGTCTTGATGCATGGGCTCAGCGCCTTGGACGCTCAGCGGCAGTTGCGCGTTTTCCAGAACGGTTTTGTGCGGTAACAACGCAAACTTCTGGAACACCATCGACATATGCTGTTGGCGCATTTTGCGCAAAGCGTCGGGATTCAGCGACAGCACATCCGTTCCATCCACGATGATCTCGCCTGCCGTGGGGTCGATCAACCGATTGAGGTGACGGATCAAAGTCGATTTGCCTGAACCCGACAGCCCCATTATGACAGTGATCTGCCCGGCCATCATATCGATGTTGATATCGCGCAGGCCAAGCACGTGACGGTGCTGTTCCAGCAAAGTGGGCTTGTCCATGCCGGCGCGCACGTGAGGCACCATCGCGCCTTCGTTCGGGCCAAAAATCTTGTAAAGTCCGCGGATTGCGATCTTGATATCGTCGCCGCTCATTTGTTGCTCCGCGTATCGACACGTGCCAGCGCGGCTTTGGACACGCGGTCCAGCACCACAGCAAGCAGCACAATGCCCAGACCAGCAACTATGCCAACGCCAAGGTCAGAACTGCGGATGCCTTGCAACACCAACACACCAAGGCCGGGGGCAGCCACCAAAGAAGCGATCACGACCATTGCAAGGCTCATCATGATGGTCTGATTTACGCCCGCCATGATGTTGGGCAGCGCCAGCGGTAGCTGCACGCGTGTCAGCTTTTGGCGCGCAGTCAGGCCAAATGCGTCTGCCGCTTCGATCACGTCCGGGTCGACAAGGCGGATGCCCAAATCAGTCAAACGGATCACGGGAACGATCGCATAAAGGATGATAGCAATCCCATAAAGCTTTGATTCCGTTACAGAAAACAAAAATATAAGTGGGATCAAATAGACAAAAGTGGGCAACGTCTGCAGCAAATCAAGGATAGGCACGATGAGACGTTGCGCTGTGTTGGATCGCGACATGGCTATGCCGATAGGCACCCCAAAAAGCACAGAAATGCCAGTACAGACAAACACAATCGCCAAGGTCTGCATCGCGACTTCGTAGTGATCGATAAAGGCAAAAAACAGCAGCACAAAGGTGACAAACCCCGTCACCGCACGGGACCGGCTGACCAGCCATGTCACCAGCAACAAGACCGGGATCATGACCCACCACGGGGCAGCTTCAAAGACAAACAAAGTCCCATCCAGCAACCAGCTAAGCGGTTGTGTTATGGGATCGAGCACAAATTTCAACTCTGGCCGCATGGCCAAAAACCCGTCCTCAAGCCCTGCTGTCAAATCACGCGTTTGCCCGATCTTAGCGCAGGCCGCATGCAGCACATCCAAAGACGGGAAAGGCAAGCCGGGTGTAGACGCCTCTTCTCCACCTTGGGCTTGGGCCAGCAATTGGGCCATGGACAATGGGGCTTCGACCTTGTCGGAATCGCACCACGCGCGCAGCCCTAAAGTGTCAAAAATTGCGTCATAGCGCGCCATGCCTTGCCCCTATTTCGTGCGCTCTTGAACGGGCGCTACTTTACAAAGTGCGCGCCGAAACGAGGCGCGCACCCAAGTTCAATTTATTGCAGCAAAGCTGACAATTTGGCTTTGGCGCCGTCGTTCAGCCAATCGCCCCAAGTGTCTTTGTAGGTGGTCAGGAAATAAACCGCCGCCTCTTCGTTGGATGCATTGTTGGCCTCTTGCCATGCAAGAACGTCACCCATTTGTGCGTTGGTAAAGGTTACGTTGCCCATCAATGCAGCCGCATCGGGTTCGCGATCCACAAAGGCTTGTGTTGCAGCCGTCACGCCGTTGGAGGCAGGGTAAGCCGACAAGCCAGGTGTGGCGCAGTCTTCCAGGCCATTGCAGGTGTGGGTGTCCGCCTCATAAGCAGGCATTTCGACCTGTACCATCGGG
>CAZJAW010000303.1:0-3676 GCA_964544035.1 uncultured Rhodobacterales bacterium | reverse complement strand
GGCCAGCACAACGCGGTTGCCGACCTGACGGTAGGTGCGCAGATCAAGCTTTGAAACGATCCCATTGTCCGTACCGTTGAGGTTTAGAAAAGGCGTCAGGCTTGCCTGCGCGTAGTAGCCCGCCGTCGCATCCAATCTGTCGTCGCGCCGATCAAACGTGGCTGTGAAAGGAAAGGTCAGGATTGTATAGTCTCGGTCGCCCAAATCATCGCGAGTTGTCGAGCGCCGGAAACCAACCCCATAAGTGAATTCACGATCTTCGCTGGCGAAATAGTGGCCGCCCAATTCCAGCCGGATGGTGCGCGAAAACAGGTTCGGGTCGTCGCGTTGTTCGATTTCGGCCAAAAGGAATGCTTCAAGGTCGGTACGGTAGGTGGCAGGACGGCTGAGCAATGCAGTTAGGCGGTAGTCGATGCCGTCGGAATCTCCGCCACCAAAGCCTTCGATTTCGCCATCGATTTGCAACCGTTCGGCCCCGCCGAAAAAATTGCGGTGCAGCCAAAGCGCGCTAAGGCCTAGCCCGTCCAATGTGCTAAATTCCGCACCAAAGCTATAGCGTCGCGGCAGTTGGTCGGTGATGCTGGCGGTGACATCTAGCGTACCGTCGGGATTGGCGGTTTCGGCTTCGGTCAGAACAGCGGTGGCAAAAGCACCGGAGCGGCGCAAGCGGCTTTCGACTTTCGCGATGTCATCGGGGGTGTAAACCTTGCCCTCTGGCCAGCCCATGATCTCGCGGATGCGTTTTTGGCGCACAGCGCTTTCGCTGTCGATTGTGATTTTGCCAAATCGCAACTTGGGGCCGGGATCTATCGTTACGGCAGCACTCAGAGTTTTTTCCGGGTGGTTCGCGGTGATCTGTTGGCCAGCAATTTCAGCCTTGGCATGTCCGGCATGCCGCCAGCCTTCGATCTGGTCGCTTGCACCCGCGCGCAAGGTGGTCACACTTGCGATTTCGCCTGTGGCAAGCCCTTCGGTGGGTTCAACGTTTGGGGCCTTAGGGGTGATTGTGACGTTGCCAAAGGTAAAGACCGCGCCGGGTTTTACATTGATCACGACGTTCGCAATGCTGGAAGGCGCGTCAATGGGCGGGATCGAAGCGGCTTCGCGACCGTCCACGAGAATGTTGATTTCCGGAGCGAAGTAACCTTGTTCATAAAGCACGCCGATCAGGCGACTGTAATCTGCCTGTGCAGCGCTCAGAATATCGGTCGGTTCGGGAGGGGTGGTTGCGTCCTCCGCATTGTCGATGAGCCCCGCTGTCAGACTGCCGTTGCGCAATTGATCCGCAATGGTGTCGGGAGCGTTCACTTTGACGTCAAAGGCCATCGTTTGTGAGGCCGCCCCGATTGAGAGCAGCAGCGTTACAATCCCACGACTGATTTTCAGAACCATTCAACAGCACTCCACCGCTTGAGTTCAGCGGATTCCGCAAATAATGCCAAAAGTCACCAAAAGGTTCCAGCAGATAACTACATATTGTGGATAAGTTCGGGCAATTCACCCGTCTGTAGTTTAGGTCTTGATGTATCCCGCGACCACTTGCAGCAATCGATACGCCGTTGCCGCATCATTTTCCACAACAGCGATAAAATCCTCTTCGCTGATGCGCAGGCAGGTTAGGTCAGATCGGGCGCGCATATCCAACGCGCGGGGTTCGCGCCGGATCAAACCCAACTCCCCCACCAGAGCGCCTTCGCCGACTGTTGCGATCAGCTTGTCCTCGACGCCGGGGCGCGGCAGCAACAGGTCTGCTTCGCCGTCAATCACCATGTAGGCCCCGTCAGACGGATCATCGCGTTTGCGGAATACATATTCGCCTGTCTGCGCATTGTACCAACGCGCGCCAAAAGCCAGCAATCTGAGCTGTTTGCGCTTTAGACCTGCAAACAAAGGTGCGCGGCTCAGCGCTTCGACTTTGCGCGCAAGATCCGCGCCGACCTCAGTGTCATCCGCAGTGTTTGTGGTTTCGGCGCCAACCACACGTCCCTGTTGTATCTCGATGTGAACATCGAACACGTCTTCGTCTTCAAAGCTGTCACATAGAAAAACGAGGGTGGCGTCAGGCAGCAGTTTTCGCAGATTGGTAATCAAAGCCTCGCGGGTGTCACTGTCATAACTCGCCATGACGCGATCGAGGACCAAAAGATCAGGGCGCTTGATTGTGGCGCGACTTATCGAAAGCGGTTCCGCAAAGAGCGCAGGCAGATTGGCCCCACCAAGGGCGATGGGAATGTCAAAGACGAGTTCCAGCACCAACGGGCTGACCCCTTCTTCGGACATCACTTGCACGATCACGTTGCGCAGCTCTTCGCCGCGCGTTCCGGCCCCGTCCACGACTTTGCCATAAAGCGCGTTTTCCATCACAGACAGGCCGTGAACATAACGGTCAGGCGCAATCGGTACGAACAAATTCTCCATTTGTTTGCGCAGGGTGTCTGAGTGTTGAAGCCGCATTTCAAGGATGCGGGCCATGACCTCTGTTGGGAAAGAGGGACCAACTTGTTCAGCCGTCACAGAAGATGGCACCGACAACAACAGCGCCAATTCGTCGTCGTTGATGTCCGATCCCGGCGGTTTCCTGCGCACCAGATCAAGGGCTGCCTCGTAAACGGAAACGTCTAGGCCGACTTTGCGGAACAGTGGATGATCCGTGCCGTTTGCACCAAAGATTTGACGCAGCATTTCGATGATATTGCGGGCCAACTGTTCTAGATCGTTCGCCAAGTCCAACGCGTGCAACTGGCGCAAGAAGTCCAGTTTGTCCGCGATGATCTCGGGCGTGATTTTCTGGCGCGGAGCGGCAAACAGCAGGTTTTCAGCAATCGGCAAGGCTGGGTTATAGGCGTTCAGATCAAAGCTGTGCACAAGTTGCGACAGGCCTGCAGCTTCAACTGCAGCACTTACCTTAGGGCGCATCGCAATCAGCGCTTTGGTTAGATCTTGGTGTTTGTCCGCATCATAGGTTTGATCGAGGCTGCGCCGGGTCAACACGTCACGACTGCCAGTGCCGTCAATGAGCGTGTACCACCACGCGCGCAACGCTTCTCGGTCTTCGACCCCGGCAAGTTTTGGATCCAGCCATTTGGCCTTGAGCATGTCAGCGCTGTTGCCAGCGCGCAGGGCTTCTTGGGCAAAGCTGCTTTTCTCGACGGCTTCGAGTGGGGCAAATCGTACCGGCATCATCACGTTCTGCCCATAGCTGCCCTTAAACAAAACAGGGCGCGAATTGGCGTGGCCGATGCGCTTGGCGATGGTGGCTTGATGTAAGGATTTGATGTCCTGACCCGACAGGTTGACAGTCCCGCTGGTCGCCAGCGTTTCACGTGTCAGAACTTCGGCCATGGCGCGGCGGTCTTCATCATTGTCAGAGGTAATGCCCACCACGGAACCGGCGGGCAGGGTGACACTGATATCTTCAAGTACGGGGTTACCATCACCGTCGCGCACCGTCACCTGATCCAAAACGATTGTTCCATTAAGGCGGGGCGCTTCGGGGGCCGGGCCATAAAACAAGTCATCTTCAATCATGCCGTCGGGCGCAAAGCGTTCCGTGATGGTTTCCCAACGCAATGACATATCTGCTGACTGGTTATAGTAGGCCAGCAGTTCTTTCCATGGGCTGGAGAGGTCTTTGTAGGCTGCAAGTGCGGCGACCAGCGCGCCGATGGTGATCTGC
>CAZJAW010000302.1:0-3692 GCA_964544035.1 uncultured Rhodobacterales bacterium | reverse complement strand
GGCCTGATCGTATCGATTGGTGTGGTCATGCAATATATGGCGAGTGGCTTTTCATGGGCCTCAGCGCGCCTCAAATACCCCTATCACGGGGTGATCGGCGCAGGCGTCTTGGTGGCTGGATTGACGGGGATCGGGTCTTGGTTTGTGGGTAAGCCGTTCCTGACGTCTGATTTTACCTATGTGACCATCTGGCCGTTCCAAAAGTTTGAAGTTGCCACAGCGGCCTTGTTCGATGTGGGCGTGTTTTTGGCCGTCGTCGGGGCTGTGATGCTGTCGCTTGAAAGCTTCTCGCGCCTTGCGCGCCGCGCCCACGAACCCGAAACGGAATACGCAATGGATATCGACCCGTCGCGCGACGACGACGATGCAAAGGAGGCCATATAACATGGAACTTCTTGTCGCCTCTGCCATTGGCATCCTGACCGCCGCGGGGTTGTACCTGGTGCTGCGTTTGCGGACTTTCCCGGTGATTATGGGCATTTCACTGCTCACTTATGCGGTCAACGTGTTCTTGTTTGCATCGGGGCGTTTGACTGTTGGGGCGGCACCTGTGCTGCGCGATGACATCACGGCCTATACGGATCCATTGCCGCAAGCCTTGGTGCTGACGGCCATTGTGATCTCGTTTGGGATGACAGCTGTGATCGTAATGATCGGCCTTGGCGCGTTTTTGGGATCAGACGACGATCACGTCGATGACCAACCCGAAAGCACGTCGGAGGGCGCGCCATGACCCATTGGATCATTGCCCCTATCGTTTTGCCCGCGTTGCTGGCCCCGTTCATCGTGCTGGCCGCGCGCTATCATATCGGTATTCAACGGACCTTTTCGGTGGCCGGGGTTGTTGCTCTTGTCGCGATCGCAGCCAGCCTTGCCTGGGGCGTGTCTGACGGTTCGATCCACCTTTACCAACTTGGCGACTGGGCTGCGCCCTTTGGCATCGTGCTGGTGGGGGACCGCTTGTCGACACTGATGGTGTTGCTGACGGCTGTGCTGGCTTTGTTTGTGCTGCTTTACGCCATCGGCTCTGGCTGGGACGAACGGGGCAGGCATTTCCACGCGCTGTTCCAATTCCAGTTAATGGGCATCATGGGCGCGTTCCTGACGGGTGATTTGTTCAACCTGTTTGTGTTCTTCGAAGTCCTGTTGATCGCGTCTTATGGGCTCATGATCCATGCAGGTGGCAATGCGCGTCTGCATGCAGGCGTACAATACGTGCTGTTCAACTTGATAGGATCGACCCTGTTTCTGTTCGCACTTGGCGCAATCTATGCCGAGACAGGAACGTTGAATATGGCCGACCTTGCACAGCGTGTGCAGTTGATTGGCCCCGAAGAAACCGTAGGCATCCGCGTCGCCTCAGTCCTATTGTTACTGGTCTTTGCGATCAAAGCCGCAGTTGTACCGCTGCATTTCTGGCTGCCCTCTAGCTATGCCGAGGCACCAGCACCGGTCGCGGCCCTGTTTGCGATTATGACCAAAGTGGGGGCCTACGCCATCATCCGTGTCTATACGCTGGTCTTTCCGCCGGACTTGGCCGTGACGAGCGGTTTGCATGGGCTGTGGTTGCTGCCTGCGGCACTTGTGTCGCTTGCGATTGGGATGATTGGCGTGATGGCGGCCAAAAAGCTGGATCGCTTGGTGGCCTTTGCTGTGATTGGGTCGATGGCGATGGTGATGGTATCAATTGCGCTGTTCACACCCACCAGCATTGCGGCGGCACTGTATTACATCATTCACTCGACACTGGCAGCGGCTGCACTGTTCCTGATCTGCGACTTGGTGCGTACAGGGCGCGGGAATGTCGACATCACAGCTCAGGTGCCGATGGCCGGGGCGGCCCTGACAGCGGCCCTGTTCTTTGTCGGTGCCATTGCGATGGCAGGTCTGCCACCTTTGTCCGGTTTCCTTGGCAAGCTGCTTGTTCTGGATGCGGCCTTTGGCACGGACAAAGTCGTTTGGGTCTGGGTGATTGTGCTGGTCTCTAGCCTGATCAGTATTTTGGGGTTTGCCCGCGCAGGCTCAGCCTTGTTCTGGAAAGCGCATGGCGTGGAGCCTTCAGAAGGTGCGCGCGCTATGCCACGTCCGTCGGTCCTGTCCTATGCGGCTGCGGGCGGGCTGATTGCTTTGCTGGCTGCGCATACTGTGTTCGCAGGGCAGGTGCATGGCTTCACCACCAAGATCGCAGCACAGTTGTTCGCACCGCAACCTTACATCTCGACCGTGCTCGACACACCCGGCAAGCTTAGCAAACCCACCAAGGAGGCCCACTGACATGATGGCACGCTGCTTCCATTGGCTGATGCCGCACCCGTTCCTGACCCTGCTTCTGGCAGTCGTGTGGATATTGCTGCAAGGCGAGTTCTCGGCGGGGATGGCGGTCTTTGGCCTGATCCTTGGCATCCTGATCCCTTGGGGGACATCGATTTGGTGGCCTGACACGCCAAAAGGCTTTCGGCTGGGCAAAATGATGCCCTATTGCCTGTTGGTGATTTGGGACATTGTGGTGGCCAATGTTCAGGTGGCGTGGGTTGTCCTTTCGGTGCCCAATTCCAAACTGAAACCCGCATGGATCGTGATCCCGCTGGACATTGTCCAACCCGAGGCGATCACGGTGTTGGCGGGCACCATCACGTTGACGCCGGGCACTGTGTCTGCGGACCTTTCAAGCGAAGGTCACAGCCTGTTGGTGCACGTGCTGCACACGGATGACCCGGACGCCGTGCGAGATGAGATCAAGACCCGCTATGAGGCCCGCCTAAAGGAGATTTTCCTGTGACCGAGGCTATGAGTTTTCTGGATTTTGCGTTGTATATCGCCTTTGCCGCACTGGCTTTGGGGCAGGTGTTTTCCATGGTGCGGCTGGTGCTGGGACCGACGTATGGGGATCGCATCCTTGCGCTTGATACTATGGTGATCAACGCACTTGGATTGGTTGTGGTGCTGGGCATATCGCAGGGCGTTCAGATATATTTCGAAGTGGCGTTGCTGATCGCGATGCTGGGTTTTGTGTCCACAGTCGCGCTGGCGCGGTTCTTGCTGCGGGGGGACATCATCGAATGATCGAAGTGATTGCCATTTATGCCGCTGCCATCAGCCTGTTGATTGGATCAGCCTTTGTTGCCGTGGGGGTGATTGGGTTACTTAAATTCAACGACCCAATGACGCGCCTGCATGCGCCGACCAAGGTGGGCACTGTGGGCATTGGGATGCTTTTGCTGGCATCGATCCTGCATTCCTACGCCATCGGAGAAAGTTCGATCCATGCGTTGTTGATCATGGGGTTCTTGTTTGTGACAGCGCCTGTGTCTGCAAACTTCATCGCCAAGGTCAACATCCACCGTCGCGCCTGCGAAACGCCGCCAAGCCCACCGCGTGACGACACATGGTCGACGCTGGACACGCCGGATGCGGATATGGATGCAGGCACAGCCGAGTCAGGCTAGTATTTTATTTTTGGGGGAGGGGTGCCAGTGCTGGACAAGGATCGTCTGTTTCCAACAGAGCAGCATGTTCGCGCTTTGGCGCGCGAACTTTATGAGGGCGTGCACAACCTGCCAATTATCAGCCCGCATGGCCATACAGACCCGCGCTGGTTTGCGCAAAACGATCCGTTCCCTGACCCAACCAATCTATTTGTGACGCCGGATCACTACGTGTTTCGCATGTTGCACAGCCAAGGCATCCCGCTC
>CAZJAW010000301.1:0-3695 GCA_964544035.1 uncultured Rhodobacterales bacterium | reverse complement strand
TGCAATGTCGTCATAAGTATACGGCAGGGACTCCGACATCGTGGGCGTGTGGATCGCACCAGTAATCGCGCAGGTGATGATTGTTTTAGGCTTTTTAGCCATGAGTTTAGTCCGCCTTGTTGTCATTGTGCTGAACACGGTAGCTCAGCGGGAAAAGTTGAAGATCAAAACGCGCGCGGAGCAGACCCCAAATGCCTTTGGGCGCTTTCAGCATCACGACGATGGCGACGACACCAAGAACAACCAGGTACGTTGTGCCCAAGTCAGCAAGTGTTTCGCGCAGTGCAAAGAAAACGATCGTTCCGATGATTGGTCCCTCAATGGTGCCAATGCCGCCGATCACAACGATGAAGATCACGAAAGCTGTCCAGTCGTTTACGCTAAACGCCGCATCCGGAGAGATGCGCAGTTTTTGCAAAAAGATCAGCGCGCCAACCATCGTTGTCAGGCCAGCGGTGACAACGTAGACGACAAACTTTGTGCGCCAGATGTCGATACCAAGGGAACCTGCTGCCAGTTCGTTGTCGCGGATTGCCGTCAGCGCCAGCCCATTGCGAGAGCGCAAGAATAGATAGACAGCTGCGATCACAAGCACTGCGATGCCAAGCGCCAACCAATAACTCAGGGCTTCTCTTCCATCGCGTGACTCTGCAAGGGATCGCACGATCCCGACCGGCAAGGAGGAGCCCGACCCGCCGCCCAAGCTGGACATTTGCGCGAATGACAAACGGAAGACTTCGGCAAACACCCAAGTTCCAATGGCAAAATAAGCGCCACGCAAACGGAATATCAGGACTGCCATCGGCACAGCGATGAATGCACCTAAAACCCCGGCAAAGCCAATTGCGATGAGGGGTGACAAGCCCCCAAAAATGGTTAGCGCAAAAAGCATGTAGCCACCAAAACCAACAAATGCCTGTTGGCCCACTGACACAAGCCCAGCATAACCGGCCATCAAGTTCCAAAGTGATGCAAGCGCGAGATAGAGGAAGATTTCGCCCAGCAACCGCATGTCTGCACGTCCGGCCCACCAAGGTGCTGCGATCAAGACGAGCAGTACAATTGCACCAAGGATGGCTGCAACACGGGCTGCCTGCGAAGAACGGGTGACGTGATGTTCTTGAAAGTTCATCCTGAAATCCTTGGGAAAAGTCCGTTGGGGCGCACGGCAAGGATCAACAGGAACACGACATGGCCTGCCAAGACTTGCCAACCGGGATCGATCTTTGCGCCGATGGTCTGCGCCACGCCTAAGATGACCCCGCCCGCCAATGTGCCCCATAGGTTTCCAAGGCCGCCTATGATCACGGCTTCAAAGCCAAAGATAAGGCGGCCACCGCCTACGGATGGGTCAAAGCTGGTGCGGATACCTAACAAGATGCCCGCGATCGCTGTCACCGCGAGCGCCAAAGCCATAGCGAGGCCAAAGATGTGGCGGCGGTTAAGGCCCATGAGTTGGGCAATGTCCTGATTGTCGGATACGGCTCTAAAGGCACGGCCAAGGGCTGTGCGATAGAAAGTCCATTGCAGACCCCAGATCACCGCGACAGCGATAACAAACGTCAAGACTGGAAGTACGCCAAGGGATAGACCCGCCACATCGAAGCTGGCCGTTTCCAAAGCGCCTGCATCCATCTTCTGCGGATCGGCTGTGTAAATTTCTAGCAACCCGTTCTGCAAGATCACAGACAAACCAAAGGTCACCAGAAGCGGTGGTAGCAAATCATCGCCCAATGTCTGGTTCAGGATTCCGCGTTGAAGCGCATAGCCGAGCAGCCCCATCGCGGGGACAACAATCAGCAATGCTAGCAGCGGATGAACGCCAGCCACAGTTGTTACTGTGAGCCCCAGATATGCTGCCAGAATGATCAGGTCACCATGAGCGATGTTGACCAACCGCATGACACCAAAAATCAAGGACAATCCTGCCGCGAACAAGGCGTAAAGCCCGCCCAGCAAAGTTCCTTGCACTACTGCATTCAGCCATTCCATGTCATTCAATCCCGAAGTAAGCGCGTGAAATTTCCGCACGTTCTAGGGCGTCGGATTTCCCCTCAAGCGACACGCGCCCTTCTTGCAAACAATAAACCCGCGATGAAACGGAAAGCGCTTTGGCGATGTCCTGTTCGACGATCATGGCACTCATGCCTTCGCCAATAATGCCGGGAAGAGCATCGTAGATGTCTTTGATAATGATCGGCGCGAGGCCAAGGCTGATTTCATCAAACAAGATCAAATCAGGGTTCGCCATTAGTGCGCGACCAATCGCCACCATCTGTTGCTGTCCGCCCGAAAGGGACGTGGCTGTAACGTGGCGGCGTTCTTTTAGGATCGGAAATAGTTTTTGGACAGCGCGCAAATCCCATGGTCCCTTGCGGCCCACTTGTCCGCCGATCAATAAGTTCTCCTCGACGCTGAGCGAGGGAAACAATTGCCGCCCTTCGGGAACCATCGCGATGCCAAGGCCTGCCACTTGATCGGCGCGAAAACCGCTGATGTCTTGACCGCGATAACTTATCTGCCCGGCGTCGTTTTTCAGCATTCCTGTGATCGATCGCATCAGGGTGGTTTTCCCGGCACCGTTTGCACCGATTATCGCCAACACCTCGCCTTCGATGACATCCAAATTCACGCCATATAGAGCTTGAAAATCGTTGTAGTGGGCATCCAGCACGCGCAAGGAGAGAATAGGATCATGCATTGACATCAATCCCCAGATAAATTTCTTGAACTTGTGGGCTGGCCATAATCGCGTGGGGTTCGCCCTCGGCTATCTTTTTTCCAAAATCAATCACGATCAGACGGTCCACGACGGCCAAAAGCGCGTGCACCACATGTTCAATCCAAATGATGGTTACGCCAGATGCGTGAATGTCCTTGATGGTCTGAACCAGCGATGAACACTCGGCCTCAGTCAGGCCGCCTGCAATTTCATCCAGAAGTAACAGCCGCGGTTTGGCGCACAGTGCACGGGTCAATTCCAGTCGTTTGCGTTCGAGCAGCGTCAGGCTTCCAGCAAGGGTGTTTGCCTTGGGCAGCAACTCTGTCTGATCAAGGACTTCGAGGCAAAACCGTTCTGCCTGCGCGCCGTGCAATCCTGCGGCTTGCGTGGCCGCGATCATCGCGTTTTCAAAGACAGTCATGCCAGAAAATGGCTGTGGAACTTGGAAACTGCGTGCGATACCTGCCCGACAGCGCCGAGCCGATGAATGACTGGTGACGTCTTGACCATCAAACACAACCTGACCGCTATCCGGGGTCAGGGTGCCGGTGATCAGGTTAAACATCGACGTTTTGCCGGCACCGTTTGGCCCGATAACACCAAGAGCTTCGCCTTGCGTTACATCATAGCTTAACTGGTCGGCCACCGTGACGGCGCCGAAAGACTTTTGAACTGCTTCTAGCTGTAGAAGTGACATTCAGTGGATCCAATTCCAAAGTCGGGCGGCGCCGGAACGCCGCCCGCTGCTATTACCCAAGAAGCTTAAGTTCGCCCGTTAATGGGATGCCGGGTTGACCTGCGTTGGCAACAATCTTGAGATCAAAAGCGTCGCCTTCTTTTTGCCATTGGCCTGCAACAAGCGGAGTCTTGGTGACGTTGTTGATCGGTCCGTTGTCCCAATTCACGTTGCCAACCATGGTATCAAGGTTCGTCGACGCAATCGCGGACACGATGGAGGCCGGGTCTTCGAGGT
>CAZJAW010000300.1:0-3698 GCA_964544035.1 uncultured Rhodobacterales bacterium | reverse complement strand
GGCGCCAGAACCTAAATCTGGTGCGTCTACCAATTCCGCCACACCCGCATTGAGGCTGCTTTAGCAAAGCATGTGACGGGATGCGAGAGGTAACCGTGCAACAGATGAAAAAACTACGTATCGTGGTAAGGCGACATTAATTATTTCTTGAAGTATCGTGTTTCTAACCTAGGGGGGCAGGTTGTAATAAGAGAGACGCCATGAAACCGAATACGGTCGGGCGCGAACTGAGCGGGCAAATGCCCCCGTTGCGCACAGAGATATGCCATGTCGGACTTGTGTCCGGCACACTCCTTTTGACATCCGAAGGCGAACTACCGGTCGAGTATCTCTCGCCCGGAGATCGCATCATTACTCGGAACGCCGGGCTGGTGAAATTGGGCGCCGTTGAGACCATACGGTCGCGCGAAGAAGCCGTGAAAATCATTGCTGGATCACTTGGTCACACCAAACCAACCCACAACGTCATGCTACCCGCCGCCCAAATGGTGCTGGTGCGTGACTGGCGCGCGCAAGCCATGCGCGGTGCGGCCCAAGCCGTGATGCCCGCGGGCTGTTTGATTGATGATGAATTCATCACATCACTCGGCCTTCGCGACATGACTTTGGTCCGTCTGGGATTTGATGCGCCCTATGTCGTCTACGCCGATGGGCTGGAACTATCGGTGCCTGCCATGACAATGAGCAACGCGACGTTTTAAGCGCCCAACGCCTGCAATACACGCGGCAAAACTTCTGGAAGGTCCTCGGCAATCAGTCCTGGGCCGAAGGTGCGCGCGCATTCTACATGCAACCACGCAGCGGTTTCCGCCGCCGCCATGGGTTCAAAACCACGCGCCAGTAACCCTGTGATAAACCCCGCCAGCACATCCCCTGCCCCGGCAGTCGCCAACCAAGGGGCGGTGCGATCAAAAAGTGCTGCATTCACCGACACGCGCCCGTCGGGATGGGCAATCACCGTATCCCGGCCCTTAAACAAAACGACAGCGCCACAACGCGTCGCCGCATCCCGCGCGGCATCGACTTTGGAGTATGCCGGACCCCGGTCCGGCACCGCTCCCAACTTATCCGCGATGTCTGGAAACAGGCGCGCGAACTCTCCGCCATGGGGCGTCAGAACAGCATGTTCATTCAACGCCTGCATCCGCGCCTTATCCTGTGCGATGAGGGTCAGGGCATCGGCGTCAAAAACCACCCGTCGCATTGGATTGAGGCATCCCCCGCCCAACACCGCATCCACCAATGATGCAGCATGATCATCCAATCCAAGACCCGGCCCAACGCACAATGCGTTCATCCGGTCATCCTGCAGTGCGGACGTCAAAGCCTCCGCATCCCGCACCCGCGTCAACATCAGCGCTGTGATTTGTGTGGCCACTTCCATCTGCGCCGCAGGAGGCACACCCAACGTGACCACCCCCGCTCCGATACGCAGCGCGCCGCGCGCAGCAAGGCGCGCCGCACCAGTACGACCCGGACCGCCAGATAGGATCAATGCATGCCCATGATCAAATTTGTGATCGCCTTGGCCGACGCCCTTATCAACATCGCGCCCAGGCCACATATGTCGACCGCCGCGCTTTGGCGGATCAAAATCCAGCAAACATGCCACTTCAGGTGAGCGCGGCATCATCAGATGCGCTGGGTGTCGATCCTCCGCACCCAAACCGATGTCGACAACACGCAGACGCGATATCGAACTGCCCCAAACGTGACCAATCTTGCGCCGGTGAAATGTCACCGTAAGGTGGGCAAAAAACAAGAGCGGCTGAGCTTCTTCAGTCCACCACTTCAGACGAGTTTCGATATCCACGTCATCATTGCCAGTGTCAGCAGGCTTTGCAGGAGTAAGAACTTTGCCACTGTCGCAATCCAAACCAGATGCGCAATCCAACGCGACAGTATGATAGGGCACAGGCCAGGGATGCTTATCACCCGCACTTCGCTTTTCCACGGCATGCAGTGCGAACGCGCATTCCAACGGGATTGGTCGCGACAATCCTGTGCCAAAAAGCGCATCAACCATCAGCGCTGGGCGTGGTCCATCAGCAACGGCCTCCACGCTCAGTGGCGTGACTTGCCCAACGTCACACCAACGGTCGTAATTCGTCTTCGCGTCCTTTGGCAGCTTGGTTGCGTCTCCATAAAGAAACACCTCAACGTCCCACCCGGCATCCTGCAAAAGCCGCGCCACAACAAAACCATCGCCGCCGTTGTTGCCCGGTCCGCACAGCACAACCGCACAATGTGTCCCATCGGCCAATTCTGGCCATTCCTCAAGCACTGCCTTGAGCGCGCCCGCGCCCGCGCGCTCCATCAACTCAAGCCCCGTGACCGCCCCCGACTCAATTGCGGCAGCCTCAATGGCGCGCATCTGATCAGCTGTCAGCAGCTCGGTCATAGCAAATTCCTTCGCGATTCAATTTCGATTAATTTTTGTGCAAGTTGCACAATTTGCAATCAACGTAAGCCGAAATCTGTTCATAAGTGCTTATTCCAAGCCCTGTCCCATAGACCCTATACAACACAGATGATCCTTCGCACTTGCAATATACCGCAACGGGAGGCAACCACGTGAAAAAGATCGAAGCCATCATCAAGCCCTTTAAACTTGATGAAGTCAAAGAGGCGCTGCAAGAGGTTGGCGTGCAAGGTCTGTCCGTGATCGAAGTCAAAGGCTTTGGTCGCCAAAAAGGTCACACCGAACTTTATCGTGGCGCTGAATATGTGGTCGATTTTTTGCCAAAGGTGAAAGTCGAAGTTGTGCTTGACGATGATCAAGTCGACGCAGCGATTGCCGCCATCGTCGACGCCGCCAAAACCGAAAAAATCGGTGACGGCAAGATCTTTGTCACCCCCGTTGAACAAACAATCCGCATTCGTACCGGCGAAACCGGTTCAGACGCGCTGTAAACACACTCTCGTACCTAAAAGACTCTTAAAGACAGGAAGGAATTCCCGAACATGGCTCACCCACTTCTGGATATGATCAAGGCTGAAGACGCACAGTACGTCGACATCCGTTTCACAGATCCACGCGGCAAACTGCAGCACGTGACAGTGATGTCCGATCAAGTCGATGCGGATTTTATCGAAGAAGGCTTCATGTTTGATGGCTCGTCCATCGCAGGCTGGAAATCGATTGAAGCGTCCGACATGAAGTTGATGATCGACGAAGCCAGCGCTTACGTTGATCCCTTCTATGCAGAAAAGACAATCTGCGTGCACTGTTCAGTTGTTGAGCCCGACACCGGTGAAGCCTATGACCGCGACCCACGTGGTACGGCCGAAAAAGCCGAAGCATATCTGAAATCGACAGGTATCGGCGACGCGGCCTACATGGGTCCAGAAGCCGAGTTCTTCCTGTTTGACGATGTACGTTTCTCCAACAGTATCAACAAAGTATCCTACGAAGTTGATGCAACGGACGCGTCTTGGAACACAGACACAGAATATGAAATGGGCAACATGGGCCACCGTCCGGGCGTCAAGGGCGGCTACTTCCCTGTGAACCCAACAGACGAGGCACATGACCTGCGTTCTGAAATGCTGTCCACCATGAAGCGCCTCGGCATGAAGGTCGACAAGCACCACCACGAAGTGGCGTCCTGTCAGCACGAACTGGGCCTGATCTTTGACAGCCTGACCAAGCAGGCCGACGAGCTGCAGAAATACAAATACGTGATCCACAACGTGGC
>CAZJAW010000299.1:0-3759 GCA_964544035.1 uncultured Rhodobacterales bacterium | reverse complement strand
GTCCGCTTCTTGAAACGCGTCCGAGCCGATCATGAATGTTGGCACCTGACCCGTGAGAACAATGATCGGGATCGAATCCATCAAGGCATCTGTTAGTCCGGTGACGGCGTTGGTTGCGCCGGGCCCAGAGGTCACAAGGCACACACCGGGTTTTCCGGTGGCGCGCGCGTAACCCTCGGCGGCGTGCACGGCACCTTGTTCGTGGCGCGCAAGAATGTGTTTGATCGAGTTCTGTTGAAAGACCTCATCGTAAATCGGCAGCACAGCCCCTCCGGGATATCCGAATACTGTGTCCACACCCTGATCGATCAAGGCTTGGACGACCATTTTCGCTCCGGTCATTTGACGTGTCATATCCGCGTGCTCCGAGTTGCGGTTTCAATTAAGCAAAAAAAAGCCTCCGGGTTTCGGAGGCGCATGGGGTTCAATCTGGAGATCCGTTACCGGCCCATGCGCGTATATCCGACGATGACGACGAGACGTGTCATTGACCAAGTGGCCCTTTCATTGCGTCTGGGGACATTATGCGGGGTAAAAAAGGGCGTCAACAGGCAAATAGCAGAAAAAAATGTCCCTGAGGTCGGAAAACCTGACATTTTCTTGCGTTGCGGGCCTGAAAACGGCAAGAACTGCAAAAATCCTGCCGCCTGAACGGTTGAGATTTGCAGTTTATCCCGAAGGGCGTTCCATCGCTGTCACATCCGCTCGAGCGGTTGTTGCTAGGTGCTGAATTTCTTCAGCAAGTGATTTGAATTCAACAGCGATCACACCTAGGCCGCGGCCAGCATCACCGACGCGCGCAGCTTCAACCGAGGCATTGAGAGACACGAGGCGTACGTGTTTGCCTATATGTTCCAAGCGTTGCAGCGTTTTGTCGATGGCTGCCGCCGTCGCATTGGCGCGCGCGACTTCTTTGTCGCGGGCGTCGTCAAGTCCGGACCACAAGATATCTATGAATGAGGTCACGGACTGGAAAAATTTGGAACGCCCAAAGTCACTGTGCGCTTCAATCGCTTTTTGCAAAGCATCGATGTTATTTGCCTCAGCAGCACTGACGACGGCGCCGGTTAGGGACACAATCGTATCGAACGCATTTATCTGATCTGGATGCTGTCGCGCGTTATTGCCGATCCATGCCGCAATGTCGGGGTGCACGCGGCGACTGGGATCCTGCCCTGCCATCAGTTGTCGGGCATGGTCCAGTTCATCCAGCAACGTCCTCAGTTCTGCGCAACGGGATTGGCGGATGGCATCATCTTCGCATTGCTTGGGATGTTGGCGAAACAGATAGTTTGCAACCAATTCCACGCGGATCGTTTTGGCGCGGGTCGTTGTGATCAAATCAATGGCTGTACGACGCTGTGCAAACAGCGTCTGAGCGGCATTGGTTGGCTGCGAGGCAATAGGGGCGACAACATTCATGGCGCAACCCTATAACCAACCTGATGAACAAACTATTAGCAGCTGGTCGTCAAAGCCTATCACTTGTGCCTTGTAGCACACCATGTTCCAATGCATAGCGCGTCAGCCCAGCGGTCGAAGAAATCCCAAGCTTACGTTTTATATTTTTGCGGTGCGTTTCCACTGTGCGCACTGAAATATCCAGCGCCAAGGCGACATCCTTGTTCGACAAGCCTTGGGCCAGCTTTAGAAGAATGGTCTGTTCGCGACCCGTCAAAGCGCCCGCAACATCGGTGCTGCGCGGTGCAAGTGCGCCGCTGGCTCCTGTACATAAATAGCGTTTGCCCTGCATCACAGCCTCGATGGCTTGGGCGATTTCTTCTGTGGGTACGTCCTTTAGAACATAGCCCATGGCACCGTGACTGAGTGCCGAGGAAATATACTCAGGACTGTTGTGCATCGAAAGGATCAGCACGCGCGTGTCTGGGCGTTGTTCCAACACAAGTTCGGTCGCCGTCAATCCACCCATGCCCGGCATGTTCAAATCCATTAGGATAACGTCAGGATCGAGTGTGCTGAGTTGTTCCATAAGTGCGCGCCCATTGCACAAAGTGCCAACCACTTCGATGCCGTCATGATCTTCCAAAATGGACTGAATGCCTTGGGCCACCATGGGATGATCGTCGACAATCAAAACGCGGATCAAGGGCGCAGTGACTGCGATAGCAGATGTCATACGTTTACGGACTCCTTTTGAGGGGCGGTCGGATCAGGCGGCAGCAGGTGCGCCAGTGGTACAGAAGCTTCGATCACAGTGCCACCTGTGCCGGCAGCAGTTGATAAAATGCGCAACTGCCCATCCAATTGGTCCACACGTTCTTGCATGTTGCGCAGACCGATACCGGTCGCGCGTTGCCGACGAGAGCGGCCCATACCAACGCCATTGTCAGTGATGCGCAGAGTCGCGCCGCGTTTGTGGCCGCGCAAGTCCATTGTCACGTGGGTGGCCGAGGCGTGGCGCTCAATATTGGTCAGCGCCTCTTGGGCGATGCGATACAGCGCGATCTTGGCGTTCTGACCTAACCGATTTCGAAAAACGACTGTATTAAACGTCACTTCAATACCCGTACGCTGCGCAAAATCCTCGACCAGCGCCTTGAGGGCAGGGCCAAGCCCCAAGTCATCAAGCGCGCCAGGGCGCAGATCGCGGCTGATGCGACGGACTTCGGTAATTGCAGTGCCAAGATTTTCGATTCCTTGTTTCAACGGCGTTTCAGCATCCCCTTGGCCTTTGTCAAGGCGGCGGCGCGCAGAATCGAGGGCATAGCGCACACCCACAAGGATTTGGCTGATCCCATCATGCAGTTCGCGCGCCACGCGGCCGCGTTCTTCTTCTTGCGCATCAAACACCCGCTGGGTCAGCTTTTTCAGTTTGGCATCGGCCAAGCGGCGCTCACGCAGGTTCAATGCCATGCCTGAACCGAACACCACAAAGAGCGCGGCCAATGTGATTCCAGAGATATAGTAGAAGGTGCGTTCGACGCGGGCCTCAACCTCGGCGCGGGCGGCGGCCACAGACGTCAACACATCATCGATGAACACGCCTGTGCCGACGGCCCAACGCCATGAAGGAAAAGAAGTGACGTAAGTGATCATTTCTGCCTCTTGCCCGTTTGAAGGCTTAGGCCACAGATGAGTCAGATAGCCGTCACCTTGGCGGGCAATGCCGATTAACTCAGCCACGACAGGGGTGTCGCGGCTATCGCGCAGCTCTGTAAGGTTGCGGTTGATCATCTCGGTTTGGCGCGGATTGACCAGCGCAGTCCCGTCGTAGTCGTAAACAAAAAAGAACCCTTCATCGCCGTAAATCATGGCTGCCAAAATCTGGGACACTTGATCCTTGGCATCTTGATCATTGGGGGCTGCATTGCCGTAGATGAAGTAAAACCCATTGCGCGCTTGAGTGACATAGTTGCGCAGCTCGCGCTTTTTGGCCTCGATCAACTGGGCTTCAAGCGCCTGAATTTCACGTTCCGCCAATGCACGCGATTGCACCGTTACAAGGGTGGCAATAGCGGCCACCGCCAGAATAAGCGGAATCGCGGCCACAAGGGACAGCTTTTGCGCATAACTTAGGCGCAGGGCAGATAGGTTCAGTTGCACACACGATTCGATACGACGAAAGAGAGGCGAATCAAAGGGTGTCGCGGTGATTTGATTGCGAAGAATGCTTCACGCAGACGTGATTTCTGGTAAAAATTGGTGCAGAATTTTGACCAAAATTACCTTTTTGCCCTGTTTCTACGCAGTTCTAGGTATTTCCATCCCGTGTCCCATCGCTAGTGTGGCCTCACTCGA
>CAZJAW010000298.1:0-3782 GCA_964544035.1 uncultured Rhodobacterales bacterium | reverse complement strand
GCCATGACCACATCCAATGTCACCTCTTCGCGATGGAACACACGGGCACGCCCGGTTTCTACGTTCGTGGCCGAGATATACAGCCCCATATCAGGGCAATTTGCGACTTTGTCGAAGTCGACGAATTCATCCACCAGATCACGCAAAGGGTTGATGCCAAGCGGGTTCAACTCATAGGGCGAGGCCATGCGCGACAGCGCGTCCGCCATGATGTAGCCGGGCGAATGGTCCAGCGACCAGGACCCAAACAACATATCAAGCGGCGTACGTTTGATCGGGCTACCTTGGCCCGCGACACTGACCGCGCGCCAGAACTCTTCCAATTCCGTTCGCGCACCTGCGGCACCGCCATTGTACATGCCTTGCGTGGCCACAACGGCATTCATCGCCCCGGCTGACGTTCCGCTGATCCCTTCGATCCACAGACGGTCCTCTTCGAACATGCGATCCAGCACGCCCCAAGTGAACGCCCCATGCGACCCACCACCTTGCAAAGCAAGGTTGATCGACTTTTCGTGGCGTTTTTGACGGCTGTTGGTCTTGGGCATGGGGTGCCTCCTGAAGGATGGGCAGATTGGTCTTAAGTGTTGGCGCGCCATGAATTTAGCGCGCCACGTGGATCAAAGCTGCGCCTTACTGCGCAACCCAACCGCCATCGACGGGCATCGATACACCTGTCACGGACGCCGCGGCTTCGCTCGACAGGAACACACAGACAGCCCCAAGCTGCTCGACAGTGACGAATTCCTTGGTCGGTTGCGCCTTGAGCATGACGTCGTTTTTGACTTCATCTTCGGTGATGCCGCGCGCTTTGGCGGTGTCTGCCACTTGGCCTTCAACAAGCGGCGTCAACACATAACCGGGACACACTGCGTTCACAGTCACCCCGTCTTGGGCGGCCTCAAGGGCGATGGTCTTGGTCAAGCCAACGATGCCATGTTTGGCCGTCACATATGCCGACTTATAAGGCGACGCGACAAGACCGTGGGCCGATGCAATGTTGATGATGCGCCCAAATTTGCGTTTCTTCATTCCCGGAAGGGCCGCGCGGATGGTATGAAAGGCAGAAGACATGTTGATCGCGATGATTGCATCCCATTTGCCAATCGGGAACTCTTCGATCGGGGCGACATGTTGGATGCCAGCGTTGTTCACCAGAATGTCCACGGCGCCAAACTGTTCTTCGGTTTGCAGCACAAGCTGTTCGATTTCTTCAGGTTTGGTCATGTCAGCGCCGTTGTAGGCGACTGTGCCTGCGCTTTTTGCGTCGAGTGCGGCGCGGGTGGCTTCGATTTCGTTCGCATCACCAAAGCCGTTAAGCATGATGTTGAAACCCTCGGCCGCGAAAGCTTCGGCGATGCCAAGGCCGATGCCACTGGTGGAGCCTGTGATGATTGCTGTGCGTGTCATGCTGTGTCTCTTTCGTTATGCTGCAGTGCGGAAACTTGCCGAACAGGTAGGGCTGATTGCGCCAAGGTTCAAACCCGTTTTGTCATTTTTCCGTGTCGCATGTGACACAAACAGCCCTTAAGACAGCGGCATTTCGCCGTTTGGCCCCACGTCAAGGCGACAAATGTGATCTGCCAGATCGCTGGGGAAATAGCTTCGCACCAGTGGATCGTGGCCCGGAATGATCAGCGCCGGGCGGCTTGCCAATCGATGCAGCGTGTCAAATCCGTCCAACATATTTTGCAAATCAACCACGATGGGAAAGGGCTTTCGCGACACAAAGTTCTCGTAAAAATGCGCCGCATCCGAGGCGAGAACCATCCACCCCACTTGCGTGCGCACCCGCACGGCTTGCAAACCGCGACTGTGCCCACCGATGCAATGCACCGTTATGCCGTCTGCGATTTCGGCGTCTCCGTCGTGAAAGATGACGTGGCCGGAATACAGCCGCTTTACCGCTTCGCACACGTGGTCAGCGGTGAACGGCATGCGCAAAGCGTCGTGGCACATGCATGGACCGGTGGCATAAGCCATCTCGGCCGCTTGCATATGTAATTTCGCGTTGGGAAACAGATGCAGCCCGCCTGCGTGGTCATAATGCAGGTGGGTTACGATGATTTCTGTGATGTCTTCGGGGGTCAGATCAAAGGGTTTCAATGCTGCGACCGGGTCCAGGCGAATTGGGCGACCTCGCGCGCGCGCCTCTTCGTTGTCATAGCCGGTATCAACCAAAATGACCCGCCCAGCGCCCCGGATCAGCCACATGTAATAATCGATGGCGTGCGGCGCGTCGTGGTTGTCATCAAAGATAAAACTGTCCGCGCGCGTGCGCCCCGCGCGATCACCGTATTTGATAGCGTGGATCGTCCAATCGCTCATGGGTCGACGCTTGCAAAAGTGCGAAGGGTCTTACTGGCAACCAGATCGGCCACCTTTGGACCAGTCGCTTTGTAGTGCGGCATGGTCTGATGCGCCTCAAACGCGGCCAGATCGTCATACTTTTCGTAAAGGAATACGGTGTTAGGTTCGCCCGGGTCTGTGCAGACATCGAATTGGCGGCACCCCGGTTCGTCACGCACAGAACAGCGCGCATTGTGAAGGATCGCTTCCATGAACGGCTCCATCTGGCCGGGTTTGATATCAAAAACGACGGTGACGGCATATGGCATGGCGCGTGCTCCTTATGTTGTGGCCCCATGCGGAGCGCTGGATAATGCATACATTAACGTATACATAAAGCTCGCCAAAGGCGAGTCGCTTGCGGAACACTTTACGACCATTGGGAGCAGGCGCCATGAAAACCACGTTTGAAATTACAGTCTTTCAGGGCGACGGCATTGGACCCGAGATCATGGCCCCGACCATTGCGCTGTTGACCGAGCTTGCACAGGCGGCAGAGTACGAATTGCGTTTTACCGATGCACCGGCTGGGGCCGGGCATTACCGCGATACAGGTGACAGTTTCCCCGACGCTTCAATGGCGGCTGCGCGCGCGGCGGATGCGATCCTGCTGTCAGCCATGGGTCTGCCGGATGTGCGTTATCCCGATGGTACAGAAATTTCGCCCCAGATCGATTTACGCAAGGCGTTGACCCTTTTTGCAGGTGTGCGCCCCGTCACCATTCGCCCCGGTCAACCGACGCCTTTGGCGACGGACAAACCCGTAGATTTTGTTCTGATTCGCGAAAGCACTGAGGGGCTGTTCTATACCCAAGGGTGCGGCGCGGTAGAAGCAGACGAAGCGCGTGAGACATTGCGTATCACCCGCGCGATTTCCGAACCCTTGTTCAAATTCGCCTTTGATCTTGCCAAATCACGCAAAGCCGCTGGCCGTGGACCGGGCAAGGTTACTTGCGTGGACAAAGCCAACGTGTTCCGCGCCTTTGCGTTCTTTCGCGAAATGTTCGACGCCGAATCCGCAAAGCACCCCGACATCATCGCCGATCATGCCTATGTCGACGCCACAGCACTTTGGATGGTTGAACGCCCTTGGTCCTTTGACGTGATGGTCACGGAAAACATGTTTGGCGACATCCTTTCCGATTTGGGCGCGGGGTTGATGGGGGGATTGGGTCTGGCCCCCTCGGCGGACATTGGATTTGATCATGCCGTCTTTCAGCCCTGCCATGGCTCTGCCCCTGACATTGCGGGGCTTGGGGTCGCAAACCCAATGGCGATGTTCCTGTCGGCGGCCATGATGCTGGAATGGCTTGGTGGGCGACATGGTGTGCCTGCAATGCACACCGATGCGGCACGTTTGCGAGAGGCCGTCGAACAAGTCGTCGCTGATGCGCGCGTGTTGCCCCGTGATCTGGGCGGCACATCCAGTACGG
>CAZJAW010000297.1:0-3784 GCA_964544035.1 uncultured Rhodobacterales bacterium | reverse complement strand
ACAGGTTGTGTATCGCCTTATCAGAGCCTATTCGGCCGCAATCGCCGTTGCGCTGAATTGCTCCAAGATCGCTTCTGCACAATCCCGCCCATCGCGAATGGCCCAGACCACCAACGACGCACCTCGCACGATGTCGCCCACTGCATAAACGCCATCCATCTGCGTTTTGCCGGTTGTGTGTGCGGCCTTGATTGTGCCCCAACGGGTCACTTCCAACTCCGGCTGATCCCAAAGTGTCGGCAACGCTTCCGGTTCAAAGCCCAGCGCCTTGATGACCAGATCAGCGTCTTCGACGTAATCCGCTCCTTCGATCACCTCGGGCGCTTGACGACCTGTGGCATCAGGTGCGCCCAGACGCATCTTTTGGACCATAACCCCGGTGACGCGGCCCGCGGGATCATTGGGATCGCTAGCATCTGTTACTGCCAGATCAGTGGTGAAACCTTTGGGCGCGCTCAACCACTCAAAAACCACACCCTCTTCTTCCGCATTTTGCACTTCGCGCTGACTGCCGGGCATATTGGCACGGTCCCGGCGATACAGGCATTTGACCGATGTCGCCCCTTGGCGGATGGAAGTGCGCACGCAGTCCATTGCCGTGTCGCCACCACCTATAACAACCACACGCTTGCCTTCCGCGTTATAACGCCCGCTGTCGAATTCCTCGACCGCATCACCAAAGCTCTTTCTGTTGCTTGCCGTCAGAAAGTCGATGGCTTTCTCTACGCCCTGCGCCTGAGACCCATGCAAAGACAAGTCGCGCGATTTATATACACCGGTCGCAATTATGATCGCGTCGTGTTCCGCTTGAATGGACGCGAACACGTCCGCATCTACGTCACAGTTCAGCTCAAACTTCACGCCGCCCTGCTCAAGCTGTTCATTCCGGCGCATCACGACATCCTTTTCCAGTTTAAAGCCTGGGATACCATAGGTCAGCAAGCCGCCCGCGCGATCATAGCGATCATAAACCGTCACCTGCACACCAGCACGGCGCAGCACATCCGCTGCTGCCAAGCCACCGGGGCCAGCGCCAATAATCCCTACAGATTCGACCCGTTCAACAGCAGGTTTGATGGGTAGCACCCAACCGTTTTCCCACGCCGTGTCGGTGATGTATTTTTCGACCGAACCGATGGTAACAGTACCATGGCCGGACTGTTCGATAACACAATTGCCTTCGCACAAACGATCTTGCGGGCAAATACGGCCACAGATTTCTGGAAATGTGTTTGTCGCCTGCGATACTTCATAGGCTTCCTGCAAACGTCCCTCGGCTGTTAGACGCAGCCAGTCAGGGATATTGTTGTGCAAGGGGCAGTGAGTCTGGCAATAGGGCACTCCGCATTGCGAACAGCGACTCGATTGTTCCTTGGCTTTGGTGTCAGCGTACTCGGCATAAATCTCGGCGAAGTCCTCACGGCGTATCGTCGCGTCACGCTTCTCGGGCATGTCACGTTCGATCTTGACGAATTTCAGCATCGGCTGTTCGGCCATGGTCTTCTCCTGTCAGTCCCAAGTACGTTCGCGCGGAGTATGCCATCTGCTTACGAATTAAAAGTCAGTAATAGTGACCTATTAGCACAATAATTTGATGCGCGGTGCGATTTTTTCAAAAATCCCCGCAAGAATACGTCCGAATCGGACCCAAAAGGCCCTTTGCGTTCAGAATCATCGGCTTGTACGAAGGGTACTCCACAAAGGCGCATTTGGCATGACTCTGTTCCAACTTTTGATAGTAGCCGTCATACAGGGTGTGACGGAATTTCTACCTGTTTCGTCCTCAGGCCACCTTATTTTGCTGCCCGCATTGACTGGCAGCCCCGACCAAGGATTGGCGATCGACGTCGCAGTTCATGTTGGCACCTTGTTGGCTGTTGTTCTGTATTTTCGCACCGATGTCCGCAGCGCGGCAATCGGCCTCACTCGCTTGCTACGCGGCCGCATGGACACCCCAGGTGCGTTCCTAGCCCTATGCTTGATCATCTCTACCATTCCAGCTGTGATCGTCGGCTTTGCGATAAAATTGACCGGGTTAGACGAGGCCATGCGCTCCGTCGCCGTTATCGGATGGACCATGTTGATCTTTGGTCTTGTCCTTTATTGGTCTGACCGCACAGGCGGCACAGGGCGTAGCGCCGAAAGCTGGACAATGAAGCATGCGGTTTTGATGGGCCTGGCCCAATGTTTTGCCTTAATCCCCGGCACATCACGCTCTGGCATAACGATCACTGCCGCACGTCAGTTGGGGTATGGTCGCGAAAGTGCGGCAAGACTCTCGATGCTGATGTCCATCCCTGTCATCGTTGCATCTGGCACACTCCTTAGTCTTGATGTCGTCGACCAAGCCAATTGGGCACTGGCCCGTGATGCAGGAATCGCGGCGGCCTTTGCGTTTGTCGCTGCTTTGGGTGCGCTAATGCTGATGATGCGATTACTGCGCAGCGTCAGCTTTACACCCTACGTCATCTACCGGGTCATTTTCGGGATCGGCTTGCTGCTTTGGGCCTACATTTAGGCGCGCAGATTCTTGGCGCTTTCCTTAATCGCGTCATACTGACCCGAAGGACGGAATCGCCACAAATATTCAGGCAATACCAATTCCATAGCCACCGGCTCAATCCCAAGATCGGCTAGACCTTTGGCCCCTTCGCTAACGACGTTGTCACGGCGCAAGTTGCGCACTTGATCGCGCGTGATCTGCGCACGGACAAGACCCAAAGACAAAGTCTGCCCCAACTCCATTGAGAAAGCCAAAATCTTGGCGGCAAAAAACGGGACATTCACCACCAGACGGCGACGGCGAATGACACCAAGCATAAGCGTCATCAAATCGCGGAAAGATCGTACATCTGGACCACCCAGTTCATAGACACCAGGAGCCACACCGGTGGTCAAAGCCACCTCTGCCGCTTTGGCCACATCGTCGACGTACACGGGTTGAAACAGTGTATCCGCCCCGACCACAGGCAATACCGGACCAAGGCGTGTCATGCCGGCAAAGCGGTTAAAGAAACCGTCCTCAGCCCCAAAAACAATCGACGGGCGCAATATTACGGCATCCGGCATGTGCGCTAGAACACCTGCTTCGCCAAGTGCTTTGGTGCTTGCATATTCGCTGTCACTTTCCGCATCTGCACCGATGGCCGAAATCTGCACCATCCGAGCAATGCCCTGTTCTGCCGCTAGCCGCGCGACGCGCGCAGCACCTTCGGACTGAACGCTATCAAAAGTGTTCTTACCATGCGCCGCCAAAATACCCACGCAATTGACAACCGCATCTGCTCCGGCCATCGCCTGCGCCACAGAAGTATCATCGCGGATATTGCACAAAACCGGTTCTACCTGACCAACGACACCGTACGGTTTTACGAACATCGCTTCATTGGGGCGACGCACTGCGACCCTTACGCGCCAACCAGCTTTGGCCATACGCCGCGCGATATATCGCCCGACAAAACCTGACCCGCCATAGATTGTGACCAGTTTGGACATGACCCGCTCCTCGCGCTTTCGTCTTTCCAGTGGTCTACCGACCCTAGGCTACACAGACAAGACGGCAAATTGGCACGTTCATGCACTTATTTGTTCTTAATTGTCCCGATTGGAGCTCGAACATTCACGCTTCATGTACCTTCAGAATCGGATTGACAGCTCTAGCCACTGCGCTTAAACGCCCCCCTTATCAACCCGTGCCCAGATGGCGGAATTGGTAGACGCGCTGGCTTCAGGTGCCAGTGACCGCAAGGTCGTGGAGGTTCGAGTCCTCTTCTGGGCACCAATT
>CAZJAW010000296.1:0-3806 GCA_964544035.1 uncultured Rhodobacterales bacterium | reverse complement strand
CTTCACGGACCGCGACTCCTTCAGTGACAGCAGGCGCCTCGGGGACAGTTACGTCTTCTGCAGCGGCAATCTCTGCGGGCAACGCGACATTTTCGACAACAGCGAGCTCCTCGACGATCACAACGTCCTCCTCAGCGGCAATCTCCTCGGGCACTGCGACATCCTCGGCGGCAGCGATCTCTTCGGGCGCTGTTACGTCCTCTGCGGCAGCGATCTCCTCAGGGATCACGACTTCCTCAGTGGTCGCGGTTGCTTCGGGTGGTTTTTCGCCCTCGATAGCAGCAGTCTCCGCTGGTGCTGCGACGTCCACAGGGGTCGCGACTTCTTTGGGGACTACGACGTCCTCGGCGGCGGCAATCTCCTCGGGCTCTGCGACGTCCTCGGCAACGGCGATCTGTTCGGCTACGGCTTCATCTTCAGTGACGTCTATTTCCTCAGACGTTGCGGCGTCTTCACGCACCGCCTCATCCACCTTTGGGCTGGTCGGAGTCGCCTCGATGTCAGCAATGGCCACATCCTCCTGTGGCCGATCTTCATCCAAGGGTGCGGACGACGGATCGCTCGGCACCGCCGGAGCTGGGACCTCTTGAGCCACAGTTTCAGGAATTGCTGCAGGTTGCGGCGCAAGGATAACTTCATCTAACGATGCCAACGTTTCGCCATTCAAGCGTTGAACCACAGACAAAACCTGCGCCTTGGTGCTTGGGGGCAAAATAGCAATCGCGGCAAAAGCGCCAGCGGAATCTGCTGTCACAGAAGTCTGCGCAGTGCCATCCAGCAAGATCGACACTTCGCTGCCCGGTGCGGCGCGCCCGGCAATGATGGTCAACCCATCCGGTTCCAAACGCACTTCGTCAATCGACGGTGGCGCAACGGCCGCGACATCCGGTGTTTCGACGGGTGCGACAGGTTCAGGAATCGCCTCAACCTCAGGGGGGACGGCGGCCTCAGGGGCGACAGCGGCTTCAACAACGCTCGGCTCTTCGAGGCCATCGCTTTGCAGACCAGTGCGGCTGTTCAAAAAAACGCCCGCCGTAACAGCAGCCACAGCAATCACGCCAGCCCCGCCCAAAAGGGCACCATTGCTTCCTGCAAGTTTCGACAGTTTCGACATTCTAAACCACTCCTGTGCCGTAATTGCACCGGTTCCGTTGCACTTGCTTAGCAGGCAGCATTAGAAGGGTCAAAATACTGCGCTCGCACGACATCACAATCGCGCGGTTATCCAAGGGTTTTTGCCATGGCTTCATTGTCTGTCTGCGTCTTTTGTGGTGCCCGTCCGGGCGCTGACCCTGCATTTGCGCAGGATGCTGCGCAATTGGGGCACGGCATTGCCACGCGCAATTGGCGGCTGGTTTATGGTGCAGGTGATGTTGGGCTTATGGGCATTGTCGCGCGCGCCGCCCAAGAGAGCGGCGGCGATACATTCGGAGTGATCCCGCGCCATCTGGTGGAATGGGAAGTCGGCAAAACAGACCTGACGCGTTATGTCGTTACCGAAACCATGCACGAGCGCAAAAAAGTCATGTTCATGAATTGCGACGCGGTTGTGGTGCTGCCCGGAGGTGCCGGATCGCTGGACGAGCTGTTCGAAGTTCTGACGTGGCGCCAATTGGGACTGCATGAAAAGCCACTAGTTTTGATCAATACCAAGGGATATTGGGACCCGCTGTTGGCGTTGATCCGGCATGTGATCGATAATGGGTTCGCGGATGCCAGTTTGTTGGATTTTATCGTGTCCGTCCCCGATGCGGAGACCGCACTTGCTGCACTTGAGTGATTAAAACCAAAACAGCGCCACAAAGGGCGCTGTTTTTTCAAAGCGCAGCGCCAGGTTACATGCGCGACGCGACGTTTTCCCAGTTCACAAGGTTGTCCAGAAAGTTCGTCAGATACACAGGACGCTTGTTGCGGAAATCGATGTAATAGGAATGTTCCCACACATCACAGCCCAAAAGCGCGGTCTGACCAAAGCACAGCGGGTTTACGCCGTTTTCTGTCTTGGTCACTTTCAACGCACCGTCTTTGTCCTTAACCAGCCAGCACCAGCCAGATCCAAATTGCCCAGCACCTGCCGCCGAAAACTCGGACTTGAACGCATCAACAGATCCAAAGCTTTCGACCAGAGCCTTTTCCAACTCACCCGGCATCGCGTTGCCGTCAGGGCCCATCATTTCCCAGAACTGGTTGTGGTTCCACAACTGGCTGATGTTGTTGAAAATGCCGTTCTGCGCAACAGCCTTGGCATCATATGTGCCCACAATGATCTCTTCCAGAGATTTGCCTGCCCATTCTGTGCCCTCAATCGCCTTGTTGCCATTGGTGACATAAGCGTTGTGGTGCAGGTCGTGGTGGAATTCCAACGTTTCGGCGGACATGCCTTTGGACGCAAGCGCGTCGTGGGCATAAGGAAGATCGGGAAGTTCAAAAGCCATGAGGGCCCCCTTTTCGTTTCTGAACGGCGTTTTGTTTGCTCGTGTCAAATGAAGGGCGCAAGGGGGCTTCGTCAAGGCCATGCGAACAAGACACGCGGCATTTGCGCGATTGGTCGCAGAACGCAGCCTGTTAAACGTCAGAAATAGTCCACCCCAGATCCCGGCTGCGCTGCCACTTTCAACAGATCAAACATGTACTGCGCGTTTGAGCGAAAGCAGATCACTTCGAACGTGCCTTCGTCTTGCATCCAAAAGGCTGCAGGCACCTGCGCCATACGGGTGCGTCGGAACGTACCGGCCAAGAACGCATCAGGGCTGACATCAACGGGCGCAAGTTTAGCCATCACTTCGCGAGCGCCCTGCCCGCTGACACGAAACTTCGCGCGCGCGTCCGAGACGTCCACAGCCAGCGCGTGCAACTTGGCGAACGCCTTGTTCAGCGTTTCAAGGTTGGATGCGACATCGGCGTATGGGCACAAGATCAGCACCTCGTCCGGCGACATCCAGCACAGGCCGTGGTCCGCTGCGCAATTGGCCTCGCCAGCGTTTGGCATTTTAACACCCGTGATCCCGGTGACGGCTTTGACGATTGCCTTAGCACTCAGATCACCACGCAAGGTGATCATACCCTGCAACGGAGCCTCAGAAATCTTTGCAATCCCTTCGGACCAGTTTGCCCCGTTCAGGGCGGAAACGGTGTTAGGCATCCTGCTTCTCCCCTTTTGGGTCGTAAAATACCGGGCTGACGATGCGCGCCGTATACGTGGTGCCATCTGTGCCCGGAAATTCCAGCTCTTCCCCCATGCGATCCGGCCCATGCAGGACCAGACCCATCGCGATCCCCTTACCCAAATTGGGCGAGTGGTAGGACGAGGTGACACGGCCCTGCACATTGCGCTGCCCGTTGGCGTTCTGCCCAGGTGCCACAGCATAGGCCCCGTCCGGCAACACAGACCCATCTGTGGTTTCCAGCCCCACCAGTTTCCAGCGTTCGGGGTCAGCCATATGGCTGCGTAAATGGGCGCGTTTGCCCAAATAGTCGTCCTTCTTTTTGGACAAAGCCCAGTGCAGGCCCAAATCTTGTGGGATCACAGTGCCGTCCGTTTCGTCCCCGATCATGATAAAGCCCTTTTCGGCGCGCAGAATGTGCAACGCTTCGGTCCCATAGGGCATCACGTTATGCGCTGCACCGACCGTCATCAGAGCATCCCAAAACGCTTGGCCTTCGCTGGCACGCACTGCGATTTCATAACTCAGTTCTCCCGAGAACGAGATGCGATAGACGCGCGCCTGAAAGCCACCAAGCGTGCCATCGGTCCATTCCATAAAGCCAAGCGCGTCTTTAGAGACATCCATGCCACCGAGTGCCTC
>CAZJAW010000295.1:0-3811 GCA_964544035.1 uncultured Rhodobacterales bacterium | reverse complement strand
GCCATAGGCCGTGCCGCGCCGGTCATTGACGACGTCAAACATGGCCCGGCGCATTCTGCGCAGGTTGTTTTCGTTCATCCCCAGGCTGGTGCCCCCGCCTAAGGGTTCTTCGACCCCGTCTACAGATTTTATCAGTCGGGGTGCTACGCTATTGCCGCTGGCTAACCGCGCCGTCATTACCGCCAATTGCAGTGGCGAGGCGAGCATATAACCTTGGCCGATGGACGCGTTTACCGTGTCGCCGATCACCCAGTCTTGGTTATGGGTTTGGCGTTTCCATGCCTTCGTTGGTGTCAGCCCTTGGGTAACTGCTGACATCGGTACATCATGGCGCATACCAAGGCCAAAGCGATTTGCCATAGCTGTGATTTTTTCAATGCCAACCTTCAGCGCAAGATCGTAGTAATAGACATCGCAAGACTGTTTGAGCGAATTTTGCAGATCGACCCAGCCGTGACCTGCGCGCTTCCAGCAGTGGAACTTGCGTCCAGACACTTCGAGATGGCCGGGGCAATAGACTGTTTCATCCGGGCCAATCAGCCCTTCTTCCAATGCGGCCATCGCCGTCATCATCTTGAAGGTTGAGCCGGGCGGGTACGCACCTTGCACCGTTTTGGATGCCAGTGGGCGGTATTTGTTGCCTGTCAGCGCATTGTAATCCGTGGTCGAAATCCCGCGCACGAACAGGTTGGGATCATACGTGGGCGCAGAGGCAATGGCGACCAAATCGCCATTGGTCACGTCCATCACCACGGCGCTTGCGCTTTCATCAAACAGGCGCGCTTGCACATAGCTTTGCAACTTGGAATCGATGGTCAGTTGCAGGTCGGCACCTTGCGTGCCTTCGCGTCGGTCCAACTCGCGCATGACGCGGCCTGTGGCGTTGACCTCGACCCGTTTCGCGCCACCTTTGCCACGCAGCAGCGTTTCTGCTTTGGCTTCAACGCCAACTTTTCCGATCTGAAAGCGTGGAATCCGCAACAGTTGATCTGGGTCTTCGAGCCGATCTAAATCGTAATCGCTGACCGGGCCCACATAGCCCAGCACATGCGCATAGTCGGACCCCAAGGGATATACGCGGCTTAGCCCAACTTCGGGCGTGATGCCGGGCAAGGCCGGGGCATTGACGCTGACGCGGCTTAGATCTTCCCATGTGACTTCGTCTGCGACAGTAATAGGCAAGAACGGCGCAGAGCGTTTGATCTCGGCCATGGCACGTTCGACTTCGGCGTCGTCGAGTGTGACGACTTTGCCAAGTCGTTCAAGGACGTCTTCGATGTCGCCGGCATCTTCGCGGACCACTACGATGCGATAGCTGGGCACGTTGCGGGCCAACGGAACACCATTGCGGTCAAATACTTCACCACGGGCGGGCGGAATGATGCGGATATTGATACGATTTTCTTCGGCCAGTAGGCGAAATTGGTCAGCCTGATCGATCTGCAGGAACTGCATGCGTGCGCCAAGTGCGCCGACAAAGGCCAGTTGAACGCCGCCAAGGAACGCAGCGCGACGCGAGATTAGACGGTGGCTGGTTTCAATGTCCTGACGGGGGCGTCTCACGAGCGTACTCCTTTGCCACCTAGTTCGTCAGGTGCCGCTTTGCGAACTCCCAATATGCCGTGGGTGATGGCCACCACCAGTGGGTAAGCGATGACTGTTGCTGCAGTTTGCAACAACAAGGGGCCAAAGGCTGGGGCGTCTACCAATAAGATTGCAAGTATCACGCGATAAGCGACAGAGATGACTATAATCCAGATGGCAACTGATGCGATTTCGGCCATCAGTGTCGCATCGCGCAGACCGCGCGATTGCGCTTTGAGCTGCTCGCAGGCGATCAGTGCAAGCACGGCCCACAGTCCCGGTGGGCGCTGCAACAACAAATCGGTCAGCAGGAAGCCAATAGCCAGCAGCACCGCTGGCACATACTCGGGGCGCCGAACGCTCCAAGCTAAGGCAAAACACAGCGCCAGGTCTGGCCAAATCAGGCCACCCGTCGCGGTTTGAAGCGGCAATAGGTGGAAGAACAAGATCACCAGCATCAGCAGCGCGAAACCTGCGCGCATCAGCCAAAGCCGTGCGGGGGCATGTTCACTCATTGCGTCACCTCCGAAAGTTCGGGTGTGGGGTCAGTGGTATTCGTTTCTAGGCCAAGGACGTTGTTGTCATCCGACACGGGTTCTGTGCCATAATGACGCAAAACGCGCAAAAATTCCAACCGCTCGTAGTCGGCAGCCAAGCGCACTCGCAATCGCCCGCCGGGGTCAGCGGCCACTTGACCCAGCAGTAATCCGGCGGGGAATACGCCACCATCGCCGCTGGTCACTACGCGATCACCGGGGCGCACAAGGTCAGGGTTTTCCAGAAAATCAATGGGCGGTGCGGCTGAGTTGTCACCCGCCACGATCGCGCGCTGTCCTGATGGTTGGATGACAGCAGGTATCCGGCTTGAGGCATCGGTTACCAAAATGACCCGTGCGGTATTTTGAGCAACACCTGAAATCCGCCCAACAAGACCGATCCCGTCCATGGTTGCCCAGCCCTCTACGATGCCATCACGCGCGCCGACGCTCAGCAGTACCGACTGGCGAAAGGGCGATCCGGAATCCGCTAGAACGGCTCCTGTGATATAGGTCAGGCGCGGATCGAGACGCACGTTATTCAAATCAAGCAGTCGGGCGTTTTCTTGTTCGAGCTGCAACGCGGCTTCTTTCCACGCCTGCATCTGGCGTAATTCGCGGCGCAGTTCGGTGTTCTGTTCCGCAATACGCCGATAGCTTTGGAAATCGCGGATCAGGTTGACGGTGCCTGTTACCGGGGCCATAGCCCAATCCATGTTGGGCACAATGGTGTCCGTGACTTGAGCACGAAACCTTTCGACACGAGGGCTGTCGATCCGCCACAGCAGGAATATACCGGAAAGCGCCAACACGAGAACGGCCAAAATGAGCCGCCGAAGCGGTCCGCCATAGTCTACAGTGTTGCGGTCCTTGGCCAAGGGTATCTCACCTTCAGTCTGGTCGCTCTATGGTCGGGGATTTGCCCGACTGAGGCAAGTCACCTGTGTGTGGGCGCACGCCCTTAGCTGTCGTAGTCTATCGCGTGACGCAGTTGTTTTTCAAATTCCAGTGCTTTGCCGGTTCCAAGTGCGACACAATTCAGCGACTCGTCCGCTATTGATACGGCAAGGCCCGTCTGTTCGCGCAATGCGAGATCCAGATCGCCAAGCAGCGCGCCACCGCCAGTCAGCATGACGCCACGATCCACAATGTCGGCGGCAAGGTCGGGCGGAGTGGTTTCAAGTGCGGTCATCACCGCTTCGCAGATCTGTTGTACGGGTTCTGCCAATGCTTCGGCAATTTGTGCTTGGGTGACTTCAATTTCTTTTGGAACGCCATTCAGCAAATCGCGACCCCGGATTTGCATCGATGTGCCGCGCCCATCATCAGGCATGCGTGCAGTTCCAATAGAAGTCTTGATCCGCTCAGCCGTGGTTTCACCCACCAACAGATTCTGCTGTCGGCGCAGATATGAAATGACGGCCTCGTCCATGCGGTCGCCACCGACACGCACCGAGCGAGCATAGACGATATCTCCAAGGGACAGAACGGCAACTTCTGTAGTCCCGCCGCCGATGTCCACGACCATGTTACCAGTCGGATCAGTGATTGGCATGCCGGCACCAATGGCAGCTGCGATAGGTTCAGCAATCAGGCCCGCGCGGCGCGCACCTGCAGACAGAACCGATTGACGGATCGCTCGTTTTTCCACCGGCGTGGCGCCGTGCGGCACACAGACGATGATCTTGGGT
>CAZJAW010000294.1:0-3825 GCA_964544035.1 uncultured Rhodobacterales bacterium | reverse complement strand
TTTTCGTCCAGCACTGACACGTCCATGTCACCGTATTGCGCCAGCGCCAAACTGCGCGGGATCGGTGTTGCCGTCATCACCAGCACGTCCGCCGCTGCACCCTTTTTGCCAAGTGCAAGCCGCTGACGCACACCAAAGCGGTGCTGTTCGTCCACAATACCCAAACGCAGATCACAAAATTCAACATCCGCCTGAAACACGGCGTGGGTTCCGACCAAAATCTGGATGTCGCCGCGGGCAAGTGCTGCCAGCTTAGCGCGCCGCTCGCCCCCCTTGTCGCGACCAGTCAGGATGTCCAATACGACGCCCGCACTTTCCGCCAGTGGTTGCAGCCCCTCAAGGTGTTGACGCGCAAGGATTTCTGTCGGTGCCATCATCACGCCCTGCCCGCCCGCTTCGACGGCGATCAGCAATGCCATAAAGGCCACAAGCGTCTTGCCAGCCCCGACGTCGCCTTGAAGCAAGCGGTTCATACGGGTTGGCTGCGCCATGTCCGCCGAAATCTCAGCGATGGCCCGATCCTGCGCCGCAGTTGCGCGATATGGCAAATCAGCACGCACCTTTGCCTGCAAGCGTTCTGTTCCGTGCGACACCTGACCGGGCGCGCGCCGTTCGGACGCGCGCGCCAGTGCAAGTGTCAACTGATGGGCAAATAACTCATCATAAGCCAGCCGCGTGCGCGCCGGATGGGTCGCGGCAAGGTCTTCTTGCTGGGTGGGGCTGTGCGCATGTGTCATCGCCGCCTCAAAATTCGGCCACTCCGCCTGCGCTATTTGCCCCGGATCAATCCACTCGGCAAATTTCGACAAGCGCGCCAATGCGGAACGGGTCGCCTTGAACATTGTCTTTTGCGTGACCCCCCCGGTCAGCGGATAAACAGGTTCATACCCCGGAATATCGCCCGCTTCTTCGACTGGCAAAATGTGATCTGGGTGCACCATATTGGCGATGCCATCGAATAATTCGACCTTACCGGACACAACGCGTTCGCCCCCTTCGGGCAGCACTTTGTTTAGGTAATCACTGCGTCCATGGAAAAACACCAATTGAAAAGAGGTTTGCGAATCCTCGGCATTGATACGATAGGCACCACCGCGATTGCGGGCGGGAAGATGCGCGCCCACTTTGACCTTTACCGTCAAAGTCGCAGGCAAAACTGCCCCTTGGATCGTGTCACGCAAGGCCCGGTCGATGCCGGTATGAGGCAATGTAAACAGCAAGTCGCGCGGCGCGCTAATGCCCAGTTGCCCCATATTTTGTGCTGTTTTGGGCCCCACCCCGTCCAGCGTTTCCAAATCCGCAAACAGCGGAAAAAGGATCTCGGGGCGGCTCATGGCGTGCCGATCAGCTCAAGCCAGCCGTCTTCGTCCAGCGTTTCAATGCCCAAATCCGCCGCTTTCTTTGCTTTGGAGCCCGCGCCCGGCCCCGCGACAAGCAAATCCGTTTTTGCGCTGACCGACCCAGAGACTTTGGCACCAAGGCTTTCGGCGCGGGCTTTGGCTTCGGCGCGGGTCATCTTTTCGAGGGTGCCGGTAAAGACGACGGTTTTGCCAGCTACCGGGCTGTTTTGTGTTGCCGAACTGGCGTCGGCTGCAATGTTAAGCTGCGCGACAAGGCTGTTAATACTGGCGCGTTCCGCGGGTTGTTGGAAGGCAGTGACCAAAGCCACGGCGACTGTTGCACCAATCCCGTCGATGCCAATCAACGCATCCCACGCGGTCTTTGCCGTGATATGCAGTCCGGTCCAGACGGCATCGCGCGTTGGTTTAATGCGGGCCCGGCGACCTTCTTGGGCTGCAGCGGCGCGTTCCTTGGCTTCGGCATCATCCGCAGCCAGATGGCAGGCGGCGGCCGGAGCTGCGCGATCCACTGTCTCTAGCAAAGCGTCCCACGTGCCGAAATAGCGCGCCAAATCGGCGGAAGCCACTTCGCCAACGTGGCGAATACCCAAAGAAAAAAGCAGTTTTTTAAGTGGAATCTGGCGTTTTTCGAAGATGGCCTGAAACAGATTTTCCGCACTTTTTGCGCCCCAGCCTTCGCGATTGGCCAGTTTGGTGAAGTTGACTGCATCACGGTCTTTCAGGGTGAAGATGTCCGCCGGTTCTTTGATGGCCAATTGGTCGTCGCCGTAAAACATTTCGACCTGCTTGGCCCCCAAACCTTCGATATCGAAAGCTGCGCGACTGACAAAATGTTTTAGTTTTTCAACGGCTTGCGCCGGGCAGACCAGACCACCGGTGCAGCGCGCAACGGCATCACCTTCTTCGCGGATCGCATCGGATCCACACTCAGGGCACGATTTGGGGAACACAAACGGTTGTGCCGTGTCGGGGCGCTTTGACAGGTCCACATCAGCCACTTTCGGGATCACGTCGCCTGCACGATAGACCTGCACCCAGTCGCCTACGCGGATATCTTTGCCATCGCGGATGGTTGCGCCGGTGTTGTCGCGCCCGGCAATGTAATCCTGATTGTGCAATGTGGCGTTGGACACAACGACACCGCCGACAGTCACCGGGGTCAAACGCGCAACGGGTGACAAGGCACCGGTGCGCCCGACTTGAATGTCGATCGCTTCAAGACGGGTCCAGGCGAGCTCAGCGGGAAATTTATGTGCAATCGCCCAGCGCGGTGTTGTGGAACGAAAGCCAAGCCGCGCCTGCAACGCAAGATCATCGACCTTATAAACCACACCGTCGATGTCGTAACCCAGACTGGCGCGTTGTTGTTCAATCTTTTGGTAATGCGCGATCATAGGTTCAGGCCCATGGCAAAGGGCCGTCAAATCGTTGGTCTGAAACCCAAGTGTTTTTAGACGCCTGATCGCACCGCTTTGCGTGTCGGCAAGCGGTTCGGAAAGGGCACCCCACGCATAGGCAAAGAATCGCAACGGGCGCGCGCGGGTGATTTCGGCATCCAATTGTCGCAAAGATCCAGCGGCTGCATTGCGCGGGTTGGCAAAAGGTTTTTGACCGGCCTCATTCTGCCGCGCATTGAGTGCCTCAAAATCGGGGTGCGACATATACACCTCTCCGCGCACTTCCAGCAGATCGGGGGCATTGTTTAAAACTTGAGGAACATCAGCGATGGTGCGCGCATTCGCGGTGACGTTTTCGCCCACTGCGCCGTCGCCACGGGTGGCCGCGCTTACCAACTTGCCTTGCTCATACCGCAGCGACAGGGACAGCCCGTCAATCTTGGGTTCCGCCGTGTAGGCCAAAGGCGCTTGTCCGCCAAGACCTAGGTATTTTCGAATACGGTTGTCGAATTCTGTCACGTCCCCATCTTCAAAAGCGTTAGACAATGACAACATCGCCACCGCATGCGTCACTTTTGAAAACCCCTCAGCCGGGGCGGCCCCAACCTGCTCCGAAGGGCTATCTGCGCGCTTCAGGGTGGGAAAGCGCGCCTCAATATCAGCATTTCGGCGTTTCAGCGCGTCGTATTCTGCGTCCGAAATCTGCGGGGAATCTGCGGTGTGGTATGCGCTGTTGGCGCGTCCAAGCGTTTTTGCCAACCGGGCAAGCTCCGCCTTTGCGTCATCATGTGACAGATCATCTATGGCTGTGTTGGCGGTCACGTTTATCCCCGTCCAGTTCTGGCCAAGAGATAAAAGCGCAAGCCCGCCGGGTCTAGTCATTGATCGCACTCAAATGGCATTAGAGTGGCGCGCACCCGTTAACCAACACCCCACAACAAAAAGCCACCGCTGGTTTCAACATGCGGCGGCTTTTTGAAACTGTGGTCTTAGCCCCCGTCAGGCGCCTATGGCCAAAGGAGCAGGTTCGGCTGCCTGAACCGGTTCGGGATCACGCAGCACATAAC
>CAZJAW010000293.1:0-3828 GCA_964544035.1 uncultured Rhodobacterales bacterium | reverse complement strand
ATTGGTGGGGGCGATGTCCGCACAAGACGCAAAAGCCGAAGACACGCTGCATGCATTGCTTGAAATCTCGGCCGAGCTGGAAACCGTGTCGGCGCAGTCCTCTTTCCGTTTTGGGGCCACGGGCGCCTATGAGGCGATTGTGAATGAACGCATCGCAGCCCTGCGCGAAGAACGTTACGAGGGGCGTCAGACATTCAACGAATTTATGGTGCGCCGCTATTTGCCTGCTATGCGCACAGTACGCTCGGCCCGCGAGCGGCTTGATGCGATGTCCACGCGCAGCGTGCGGGCGGCCAACCTGCTGCGCACGAGGGTGGATGTGGAACGTTCGGCCCAGAACCAAGCTTTGCTGGAAAGCATGGACAAACGATCAGACTTGCAACTGCGTCTGCAGCGCACAGTCGAGGGGTTGTCGGTGGTCGCGATCAGCTATTATGCGGTGTCGCTGGTGTCGTATCTGATTTATCCGGTGCAGGACTTAACGGGGCTTTCCAAGGGGCTGTTGACGGCGCTGATCACCCTGCCTGTGGTGGGGCTGGTCTGGGCTGGGGTGCACCGATTGCGGCGCGAGGTTGAGAAGTAGGGGCGCTGGAACTTGATCCCCGCACAACTATGCTCGCGCAGCGCAGGTTTGCCTGCGCACATAAAGATTTGGTGATCCCACGTCCGCTTTGCGAAGTTGTCAGATCGCATGCGTCCAGCTAGGTAGTGCGTCGGTTCGCCTTTAAAGGAGCAAGTACAGTGTTACGCATCGCGAACGGGTTAGCGGCCTGTGGCTTTTTCCTTGCGGGCGCACTTAGCGCTCTGGCTGACGATGAACAGCCCGATACGGGTATTTTGCATAACCGAACCTTTATTCCAGAGTTTAATGGCATCTGTGGCTTGGGGGCACAAAGGTCGCAAGGTTGCGATGCGATCAGGGCGCGAGAGTTCGTTGATGTAGCGCAAAAGCCGTGGCGTGGCATTGGCCGGGTCAATTTTGCAAGCTATCGCACCAGACAGCACTGTACTGGCTCTCTGGTCGCAGAACGGATTGTGCTGACTGCTGCACATTGTCTTTACAACTTCCGAAGAAAAGCTTGGATCCCACCCGCCGGGATTATCTTTGCCGCGGGCTATGAAGGGGGGACTGCTTTAAGTGCGTCGCCCGGCCTGCGCTATGTGCTTGATCCAATCGAAGACCCAACCAGCCGGGATTTCCGGTCAAAACCACAGCAGGACTGGGCGCTGATCATTCTAAAGAAACCCATTGGGCAAGACGTGGGATTCATAAAAGTTGGGCAACTGGCCCCTGACGGTTTTGAACAGGCTAACCTGCGGCTTGCAGGCTATCCCGGCTTGTTGCCGCATGGGCTTTCTGTTGCGTCGGACTGCGGTGCGCCGTCAACAAACTGGTCGAACGTGCTTTTGCAAACATGCTCTGCCATGGGGGGCGATTCAGGCGCGCCATTGCTTGAGTTCAAGGATGGGGAACCGGTGGTTGTCGGCGTGCTTTCAAGCATAGTCCGGACGCAAAATGGACTGGCGAGCCTGTCCATTTCCAGCTCTGAATTTATCGAGGCATTGTCCCGCGAAATAGAAGAGTAAGCCACGCGCGAACACCTCACGTCGCGCGCAGAAACATTCAGTCCTGTGGCCTCGGCCCGGCGATGCCTTGCACGCCGTTGGTCTTTTACCGCCCTCTGATCCGCGGATCGAGCGCGTCGCGCAGCCCATCACCAAGGTAGTTCACGCCAAGCACTGTGAGTGAAATCAAAATACCCGGCAGGATAACGCGTTCTGGATATTGCTCCATTCGTTGCACGGAATCCGCAAGGATTTTTCCCCATGTTGGGAAGTCAGACGGGAAGCCCACACCAAGGAAGGACAGTGCACTTTCGGTGATGATCGCAGTCGCCAGCCCCAAGGTGGCCGACACCATGATGGGCGAGATCACGTTGGGCAGCAGATGGCGCGTAATGATCGACGTTGACGTGGTTCCGATTGAGCGGGCGGCAAGTATGAACTCGCGCTCTTTCAGTGCCAAAATGTCGCCGCGCACAATGCGGGCTGTTTGCATCCATGACGTCAGACCAATCACACCCACGATGAGGATAAACATACCGCCTTCGGGTCCAAAGTTGGCACGCAGGGGCTGGCGGAATAGGGTCACGGCTACCAAAAGCAGGGGCAAGATCGGCAAGGACAGCACAAGGTCAGTAAAGCGCATCAGCCAGAAGTCGGCCTTTTTGAAATAGCCTGATAGCACGCCAACAAGTGTGCCGATCAACAGCGCAAGGATCATCGCGGCCCAACCCACAGCCATGGACGCACGCCCACCCGCAATGAGGTTGGCAAGGATATCACGCCCAAGGTTGTCAGTGCCCAAAGGGCGGAACCAACCGACCTTAGCTGAGCTGTCCCAAAGGGCCGTATAGATGGGGCGCATGTCTTTGTTGCGGATGTCCAGATTTTGCGGATCAACTTGCCAAATCCACGGTCCCAGCAACACAGCTAGCGTGATGAACACCAAAAAGCCGCCGCCAAACAGTGCGCCTTTGTGGTGCTTGAACTGATCCCACACGTCTTTCCATTGACTGCGCGGAGGCTTGGGCGGCTCTTTGTCCTGCAAAGCGGCGTAGGGGTCGATAGCTTGATCAGTCATAACGGATCCTCGGGTCGAGCACGCCGTAGAGTACGTCGGCAATGAGGTTAAAAAGCACGATCAGAATCGCAAAGATGAACGTCAGCGTCATCACCATCGGGATGTCATTGGCAAAAAGGGCAGTCAGCAGTAATTGCCCAATGCCATTCACCTTAAACACGTTCTCGGTGATGATTGCGCCGCCAAAGATCGAAGGAATACCCAAGGCGATCACGGTGATCACCGGGATCATGGAATTGCGCAGCACGTGCTGCATGACAACGACGCCTTCGCGCAAGCCTTTGGCACGGGCTGTGCGCACGTAATCCTGGCCCAGATTATCCAGCATCGAAGACCGCATATAGCGCGAAATTTGCGCAGTGGTTTGCAGCGCCAATACCATCACAGGCATCACCATTTGCATAAACTGGATTTTGAAAGAAGCCCAATCCGTCGCGACGTGAGTGGTGTCATAGATTGATGGCAGCCAACCCAACTGCACAGAAAAGACCACGATCAACAGCGGCCCGGTAAAAAACGGCGGGATCGAAAAGCCGATCATAGTGATGAACGTACCGGATTGGTCGAACACCGAATACTGTTTGTAAGCGGAATAGATGCCAATCGGTAAAGAGATCAGAATGCCCACCACATAAGACAGGCCGACAACCCACAGAGTCTGCGGAATGCGCTGCACCACGATGTCCATAACCGGGCTGCGGGTCTGCCAAGAGATCACGCGTTGTTTGCCTTCGGCAAAAGAGGTGCCGAACCAATGGTCAAACAGCACCTGCGGTTCGATCCAGAAAAATTGCACAATCCACTTTATGTATTGAATGTGGATGGGCTGGCCAAGGCCAAGCGCCTCGCGCATCTTTTCTTTGACTTCGGGGGGAACAGTCAGGGGCACTTGCGCCATCGGATCGCCGGGGGCGAGCTGCAACAGCAGAAAAATAGCAAGGCTGATGAACAAAAGCGTCGGGATCGACAGGATCAACCGGCGGATTGTGAAAGTCAGCATAAAAAGCCAGTCCTTAATACGGAGGTCTTGATTTTTGGCGGATCAAAGCGGGGGTAGGGTGGGCACGCATGCCCACCCAAAGGTGCGTTACTTGATGCGGTGCCAGTCGGCAACGTTCCAAAGTTCGCTGTCCCAGACGTTCAACTTGACGCCACCCAGCGAATGCACGTGGGCAGAGACACGG
>CAZJAW010000292.1:0-3836 GCA_964544035.1 uncultured Rhodobacterales bacterium | reverse complement strand
GGGGTGCAATGCGTCTTTGAGGTACACGCACGTCAGAATGGTAAAGACGTAAGCCTGAATAGCTGACACCAGAATTTCGAGGCCGTAGATCGCCATCACGCCAAGGATCGCCACCGGGGCAATCGCTGTGACTTGGGCAAAGCCTGCGAACACTTTCAGAACCGCGTGGCCCGCCATCATGTTGCCCGCCAAACGAATGGAGTGGCTCACGGGGCGCACAAAATACGAGATGATTTCGATAATCGCGAGGACTGGGCGCAGCGGCAGTGGCGCGCTCGACACCCAAAACAACCCGAGGAAAGAAGCGCCGTTCTTAACAAAGCCGAGGATCGTGACGGCAAAAAACACACCAAACCCAAGGATCGCTGTGACCGCGATGTGAGACGTTGTGGTAAACGACATCGGGATCAGGCCAAGGAAGTTAGCGCAAAGGATGAACATGAACAAAGTCATGATGTAGGGGAAATACTTGATCCCGTCTTTGCCGGTTACGTCTTCGACCATCTTATAAACAAAGCCGTACATCAGCTCTGCGACCGATTGGCCACGTCCGGGCACAACAGAGCGTTTGGATGTGGTCAGGACCATCAGACCAATGATGGCCAAAACAGCAATCAGCAACCACACAGTTACGTTCGTGATCGTGTACCAATGCACTGGATCACCAACTTCACCAAACCAAGGTTTGACGATGAACTGATCCATCGGGTGGAATTCTAGACCGCCGCCGTGTGCTTCATCTGCCATCTGGCTCTCTCCGTCTCTCAGCCCCTTGGGGCGTCATCCTGTTCAGCCAATTCGGCCGCTTGCTTGCTTTGAACTTCTTCGGCGCTGCGCATCATCGTTTTAACGCCGGCCGCGAAGCCCAGAAAAATAAACACAATCATGAGCCACGGAGAGGTGCCAAACAGCGCATCCAATCCATATCCCATACCAAATCCGATCCCGAGACCGGCCACCAATTCAATCACCATACGCCAAGCCAACTGGGCCTGAGAATGATGATCCGGTGTGCGGGGTTTCGGTGCGCGCGCCTCTTTGACAGCTTCTAGACGCGCGCCAAGCGCATCCATTTTTGCTTTGTCATCAGGGTCGGTCACGTGCCTTTGTCCCGTCCTTTGGATAGGGTGGTGGATATGTCGAGCAAGGACATGAGTCAACGCACCTCAATCGCTGGCATATTTTTCAATAAGGCACTGTTTTAATGTATATTTTTCGGAACATGGAAGTGAGGCGTCGTCGCGACGCATCCCAAGCAGGGCCAGATGAAGGCCTTTTGGGTTATTCAACCATTTGGTTGATCTTCACCGGTGCGCAGCGCCTGCGTATGCTCAAGCAGCCACGTTCTCACAGACCGAACAGCCTTGCGTCGTCCAGCTTGACCGCTGGTCAGCAAATGGAACGAACCTTGCCGAAGCCCGACTTGCGATACACGCACCAAGCGCCCAGCCTGTTCATCCAAATGCGTGCCATCCGCCGCGCCAAGGTAGACTCCCGCGCCGTGCACCGCCGCTTCTAGCGCAAGTGCAGCGCGCATACGCCATGGTGGATCAGGCACCTCTACGTCAAATTTCGCATGTGCGGCCCAATCGATCCAGATATTGCTCCCGCGGTCCCGAAAAAGTGGCACACGCGTTAGATCTTCGGGCCGCAGAATGTCGTCCTTTAGATAGCCGGGTGCCGCAAAAGGATAGATAGCTGCATCGCTGAGCAGATCCGATGGCTCTTCCAACCGCCCCGATTTGGCGTAGCGGATCGCTAGGTCTGCCTCGTACCGATCCAAATCCGCCAGCTCATTTGACCCCACAAGCCGCAACTCTACATCGGGCAGGTCGATCTGGAACTTTGACAACAGAGGGATGACAATCTTAGCGGCAAAAACCGGCTCGCTGTTAACAACAACCCTCCCAGCGGGCGCATCGGTCAACCCTTCGGTCGCCTCACTAATGACATCCAACGCCGGGGTGATCCGCGCCAGATAATGCCCACCTTCTGCCGTGAGGGTGACCCCCCGAGATGCATCGCGAAACAATTGAACCCCCAACCGCGCCTCAAGACCCCGAACATGTCGGCTGATCGCAGAATGGCTGACACCAAGCTCTCCGGCAGCGCGGCTGAAGCTTTCATGCCGTGCAGCCGCTTCAAAGGCGCGCAAGGCATTTAGTGGAGGTAAGGTGCGGGGCATATCTCACTTGTGCAATTTTTGCACAGGTAATGTCAAAGAACTCTGTTTGTAGTGACGCGCAAAATTAGGCAATTTGCACTCAAAGATCCCAGTAAAATCGAGACACCCATGCAAATCACACGACATAACGCGCTTTTGCGCGTCCAAATTTTCTGTGCCAAAATTATGCGGAAAGTCCGTAGGAAGCCTGCCGTCAAAGGCTCGACCTTGCCGCCTCTTACGCCACATATCGCCCGCGACATAGGCCTGAGCCCAAGCGAACTGGAACTTCTGCGCCACCGTTTGCCATCACAAACCACATGGCATCCCTATCTCTGAACACTTTTCACCGCCCCCCACACCGCTTAAAGATAGGCATGGCTGATCCGCTCGATACCGTCTTTTCTGCGCTGGCTGACCCGACTCGTCGGGCGATCCTGTCTATGTTGCTTGAGGATGATATGGCTGTCACAGATGTGGCGGACCCGTTTGCCATGTCGCTGGCTGCGATTTCAAAACATCTGACAATCCTAACACGCGCAGGCCTGATCAGTCAGGAAAAGCGCGGACGGGTGAAGTGGTGCAAGCTCCAACCCGATGCGATGCGCACCGCAAGCGTCTGGATGCAAAGCTTTGGACAGTTCGAGCCCGTGAACCTTGACGCGTTTGAACGATTTCTCGCCACTGAGCTGCCGGAAGATACAGCACCCTAAGGTGGGCTGTTATGCACGCCGTTGGACATCAGTGCACAACTTCTTCATCACGCAACAGCAGTGCAAGGGCCAAGAAAGTCATCCCAACCCCGACAAACACCAATGCAGGGGGCACACCGTTGCCCAACGCCAATTCCCATCCGATCACCCAACTTGGAGTCAAATAAGTATAGGCCATGACCTTCGCACTTGGCAGATGCAGCGTGGCATATTGCAACAACACAAAAGTAGCGGCTGAAGCAAAGACAGACACATAAACCAGTGTGATCCAAACGATAGGTGGTAGGGCAGACCAATCCGTCGCGACAATGTCTGACCAACCGTAGACGACGAGCAGCGCCGCCCCCGACACCAGCATTCCAAAGGTGAAGACAACGGCTGTCTCGCCTCGGTTAAATTTGCGCACCAGTGGCGTGTAAAACGCATGCGCGGCGCAGCCAAAGAAAAAGAGAACTTCGCCCCGCCCAACCTCAAAAGCCAGCAAAGCAGACATATCCGCACGAAAGATCACCCATAGCGCCCCAGCCCCACCGATGGCCAACGCCAGAGCCATGCGGGATGTGGTGACTTGGCGCAACAAAAGCCAGCCGAAAAGGCCTGACATCAGCGGCGTCAGGGTGAACACGGCGGCCATGCTTACAGGTGCCCCCGTTTTCAACCCTTCAAACATCAGGACAAAATAAACAACGAGCAAACCACCCATCAAAGGATAACGCCAAGGCGCGCGCAAAGCGGCACGCGTCATCCCACCTGTGGCCAACACCGCTGCCCCGATGATGCAAGCCGCCAACATGAATCTTGCCGCAGTCAAAGCGACTGGCGAAATTTCATTCGCCGCCATTGAACCAGCGAAAACGATCCTGCCACCAGCGCCGAAAAGGTCAGCATCGCCGCATGGCCGCGCAATCGCGGAGTCATCGGCTGGTCCAGTCGATCACAGTACTTTCCAATCTTTGGAC
>CAZJAW010000291.1:0-3836 GCA_964544035.1 uncultured Rhodobacterales bacterium | reverse complement strand
GCGTACCACCAGTGCGGGAAAACAGCGCCATGATGTCGAGCGGTTTATAGGCCACCGTTGCGCCGTGCTTCTTGGCAACCTCTTCAAACCGGGTCCCCGCCAGATAGGTATAGGGGGAAAGTGTCGCAAAATAGTAGTCAATATGGGCCATTTATGTCTCCGACTCTGGGTCTTGTGTTTCGCGCGACCGTACCCCCGTGCTAGGTGGTGTCAACTGCACGAATCTATCAACCTGCGCTGCCCTGGGAACACTCCATGCCAAATATCCAAGAACCGAAACTGATCGCGGGCAACGCCAACTTGCCATTGGCCAAGGCGATTGCACGGCGCATGTCACTGCACCGCGGCGTCAACGTCGGTCTGGTCGACACACGGGTAGAACGGTTCAACGACGGCGAGATTTTTGTGGAAGTGTTCGAAAATGTGCGTGGCGAGGATATGTTCATCATCCAGCCAACGTCGAACCCGGCAAATGACAACCTGATGGAGCTTTTGATCATGTGTGACGCGCTGCGCCGATCCTCGGCGGCGCGCATCACGGCTGTGATCCCTTATTTCGGATACGCGCGCCAAGATCGTCGCACCAAGGCGCGCACGCCAATCACCTCAAAACTTGTGGCCAATATGCTTGTGGGTGCAGGCATCGAACGGGTGCTAACGATGGACTTGCACGCCGCACAGATCCAAGGGTTCTTTGATATCCCAGTGGACAACCTTTATGCGTCACCCATCTTTGCGCTGGACATCAAAACCCAGTTTGCAGGGCGATTGGACGAATTGATGATCGTCTCACCCGACGTGGGCGGTGTGGCCCGCGCGCGTGATCTGGCCAAACGGCTAGAAGCACCGTTGTCTATCGTCGACAAACGCCGCGAAAAAGCGGGTGAAGTGGCCGAGATGACTGTGATCGGCGACGTCAACGGCAAGACCTGCATTATTGTGGACGACATGTGCGACACTGCAGGAACGTTGTGCAAAGCCGCCGAAGTGCTGATAGAAAACGGTGCCAAAGAAGTACACGCCTACATTTCGCACGGCGTCATGTCTGGCCCTGCCGTCGAACGTGTTACAACGTCGGTGATGAAATCGCTTGTGCTGACGGATTCGATCCAACCCACCGAGGCGGTGAAATCTGCGCCCAACATTCGCATTGTGCCCACGGCACCAGTGTTCGCCCAGGCAATCCTGAACATCTGGCACGGCACATCTGTGTCGTCGCTGTTTGAGGCCGAAACCCTTAGCCCGATTTATGACGGTATGTATGCAGCTGAATGATCGCTGATGCCGCGTCCGGCACCTCAGGCCTCTGGATTACGCACCCACTGATAGACCCATGTTTCGCTTAGCTTGCGTGTCGCATCGCGGACATGAGCGGTCAACTCGATCAGCGGTGCCTCGCCACCATCAATGTCCATGATCAACCGCCACGTCGGCGTTTCGGCATCTAGCACCTTGTGCAAAACCACACCTGCCAGCGTGCCTGCAGAATGGCTGATAATCGGGGTTAGGTCGGCGTCTTCTGCCATCTGCCCAAGATCGCCCGCCTGAAAATCCACTACAAATTTACGTAAATTCGGATTGCTCACCGGCACACCCGACGGGCCACCTACCCCAGCACGCGTGGCCGCAACCCATGCCAGCACCGAATCCGGTTTTGGCGACAACGCACCCCAATGCATGCGGTACTCATAGCGGCGGCTTTCGCCCGCCTTTGGCGCAGCATCAGGCACCCAGAACAGAACGATGTTGTCATCGATCTCCAGATCAGCCGGGATTTCAACCAAACGGATCGCACCCGTTCCCCATTCACCTTTTGGCTCAATCATCACTGAAGGGCGGTCGTGGTACCGCGCGCCCGCATCTGCAAAGTCTTCGTAGGTTCGATCACGCTGGATCAGGCCGAACTGAGCCACATCCGGTTCAACAAAATAGGAATTGGATACGCGCGTCGGGTTGTTCAGTGGCCGCCACAACACATCGCCATCCTTGCGTTCGATCCGCAGCGCATCACTGTCATGCACCTGCTTTCGGAAATCATCGAACCGTCGCTCGCTGTGTTCAGCAAAATAGAACATCGAAGTAAGCGCCCCCAAACCAAGCTGGCGCACATCCTTGCGGAAGTGCAGCGATGCCGTGACATCCATGGTGGTATCATCGCCCGGCGTGATGACCATCCGATAGGCCCCCGTCACCGACGGGCTATCGATCGCGGCATAAAGCACCAACTCATTGGCCTCGGGTTGCGGACGTTCCAGCCAGAATTCAGTAAAGCGAGGGAACTCTTCGGGGCCGTCCAGCCAAGTGTCAATCGCCAAGCCACGCGCCGAAAGCCCATAGCTGTTCCCGCGACCCAGAGCGCGGAAATAGCTGGCCCCGACAAAGGTTGCGATTTCGTCAAACTTGTCCGGCAGGTTCAGCGGATAGACAAGTTTAAGACCGGCCACTCCGGCAAGACGCGCATCTTCGCGCACTTTGGCGCCGACGTTGTTGCGATACTCAAAATCCGTTTTGTCAAAAATGAGCGGCTGAACTGCACCGTCAACGATTTCATTCAGAACCACGGGTTCGTTAAACAGCCAGCCGGGATGGAAGGCTGACACGTGAAACGGCAAGCTCTCGTCCATCCAACGCGACTGCTCCGGACGGAAGTAAATGTTGCGATAGTCGTCATAGGTCAGTTCACCAATCCCTTGGGTCAATGGTTGCGGAGACACGTAAGGCGTCGCCGCCTGCACACGCATCCGCTCATCCAGAACCTCGAAGGAAAACGCGGTATTTTCCGGTGCATTCTGTTGTGCCAACACATGGGACGGCACAGCAACGCCAGCCATCAACCACGCCAAAACACTGCGACGGTCGATCCCGACCCGCGAATTTCCAGCCATTTCAAGACCCTCTATTCAATGCCCCTACCCAATCACTACGGCATACTTCATTTGTCCAGAGACGCGGGATCACGTCCGCGTGCACCCCACGCGACCTCGTGCTTATTGCCTAAGCACGTGTCGGCGAAAGCCGGGTGCCTTTGCCATGCCTACTGGACAGTCCGCACGCTATTGCGGATGATCCTCGAAATTATTCAGTGGGGAGATGAAAAATGAAAACCATGATTGCAGCCGTAGCCGCGACTTTGATCGCCGGTGCCGCTTTTGCAGACGGCCATTGTGCCGCCGGAAAGACGATAGCTGACGGAACGCTGACCATCGCGACCGGGAACCCGGCCTATTTTCCGTGGGTGATTGATGATGCGCCCGAAGCAGGCAATGGATTTGAAGCCGCTGTGGCCTATGCAATCGCCGCTGAAATGGGGTTTGACGCTGGTGACGTCACATGGGTGCGTACCTCTTTCGATGAAGCGATCCAACCCGGTGCCAAGAACTTTGACATGAACATGCAGCAGTTTTCGATCACGGCGGATCGCGACCGAGTGGTGGATTTCTCGGCCGCTTACTACACCGCGCCCCAAGCCGTCATGACCACGACAGAAGCCGTCGAAGGTGGCGCCAAACCGACATTGGCAAGTCTTAAGGCGATGAAATGGGGTTTCGTTGCATCGACCACTGCCCTGCCTGTGGTCATGGAAACGATCAAACCTGATCAAAGTCCGCTTGTTTATGACGATAACGCCAATGTCACTGCCGCCATGCAGGCTGGTCAAATCGATGCTGCACTTTTCGATCTGCCCACTGCGCTGTTTACGGCTGCTGTCTTGATGGAAAATGGCGTGGTGCTGGGCCAGTTCGATCCATCTGCAGCAGAAAACCCCGATCAATTTGGCGCCTTGATGCCCGAGGGGTCGCCCCTTAAGGCCTGCGTGGACGAAGCCCTTGCCGCCC
>CAZJAW010000290.1:0-3856 GCA_964544035.1 uncultured Rhodobacterales bacterium | reverse complement strand
TTCCCGCGGCTCGGCGCAGTCACGGCTTGTGGTAAACGCCGGGGCTCCGCTCGTTGGCACCTCAATTGATCCCCCGGATCAATTGCCGGGCTGCGCCCGGACCGGTGCCAACCCCACCCGGGGCGCTGGCGCGGCCTGAGAAACACGCCTGAGGCCCGTTCACCATTCACCGGACTTTGTGTGACGTCTCAAAAGGTCGCAAATTCAAAACTCAGACACATGCGCCTTTGCCCGCGTCCGCAAGGACGCCACAAGTTCGGAGTTCTCAGTCTCCCACATTTTCCAGCGTCGGTAGCCTTCGATCTGCGCCTCTGAACCTGTTAAGTCGTCGGCAAAGTGGGCTTTGATCTGGTGATAGTGCCCCATGCAATTGGCCCATTGCTGAGGCGAGGGGAACTGCGTCTCCGCGCTCACGTCACAGGAATAATAAAGCGCCAAAAGGCGGATCAAGTCTGTCATCGATTCCTCCGTCGTGGATGAAGGGTGTGGAACCAGAATAAACCCAAATGAAACACAATCAGATAAATCTTGCGTTAGCAGGTGCAATTTGCCCTAGGGCGGGCTTTGCAAAGCCGTCGCCCCAAGGGGTAGTTACGGCTTACCTCGGCATGAGGTGGCGCAAGCCATTGTGGCCCGCAAAGTCTTGTTGTCCTGCAGGTTTTGAACCAAAGACTATCCCACGTCTGCTTAAAGCAGTTTGAGATCACCAGCCATGACGCGCCCGTCTCTTCCTTCGAGCATTTCAAAGCCGACTTTCTGGTCATCGGCCAGACCGGTCAGCCCCGATTTTTCAACAGCTGAAATGTGAACAAATACATCTTTCCCGCCCTCGTCAGGGGCGATAAATCCGTAACCTTTTGTGGTGTTGAACCACTTCACGGTGCCAGTTGGCATATCCCGTGCCTCCTTTTGACTTGCGATATTGCCCGCAGGTGCGGGGTCTTCTAAAACGCAGACTTCAATGGGCGAAGCAATTGCAGCCGCGTTCTGTCAAACGTTCACGTGCTATCAGAAAAAATCAAGACTGAAGGGGAGAGGCCCCCTCAAATGCTGCATAATTCCACGAAAATGTGAGGAATAGTTATGGAAATATACGGTTTGAAAACCTGCGACACCTGCCGCAAAGCCATCAAAGCGCTACCTGCTGCGCGATTTGTGGATGTGCGCACCGAGGGCGTTCCGGCCGCGGTCATGGCCGCTGCGCAGGCACAGTTTGGAGAGGCATTGCTTAATACCCGGTCAACCACATGGCGCGGATTGGATGAGGCCGAGCGCGCGCGGCCAGCGGATGTTTTGATGGTTGATCACCCAACGCTTATGAAGCGCCCGCTGATCGTGGAAGGCGAAGCCATGTACCTTGGATGGACTAAGGACGTAAAAGGCGGCCTTGGCGTCGACTAATAGTATGGCTTGGGGGCAAAAAGGCGGTCGATTGAAAACGGCCCGGCCCCTTTGACGGCCACCACCAGCAGCAAAAAGACCCACAAAGTGCGTGTGTCGATCAGTTCGGGGACGTTGTTGAACCACGTGCCCAACGCGATGCCATGGCCGACGACGTCTGTAACAGTTTGCACAAGGATAAACCCGATCATGCCAATGGCAGACAGGCGCGTGAACAGGCCAATGACGATCAAAATAGGGAAGATAAACTCGGCCCACGTACCAAGGACTGCGACGACCCAATGGAAAGACGTCATGGCCGTATCGTCAAATCCGGCAGCTTCAAATGCTTTCGGGAACATCTGAACATAGGCGCTTGAGGCCTCTGGCCACAGCTCTAATGGCACCTTAATTGACAACACCGGAACATCGAAGCTGGCGACCTTGGTGCCAAAGGAATTGTTGAAATAATAAAAGAACACGGTCAGGAACACGAACCGTGCAGCAGTTGGCAAAAGCCAGTCGTCTTTGTCCAATGGCGCGAAAAGGGCGGCTTGCAGGCGCATCAGGGCGTTCATCGGGTCATTCCTTTGGCGGATTCACTTCGCAGATACTATTGGTCTGGATCAAAAGGGTTAACACTGGGGTAAGATCAAAATTCGGGTTTTTGGCGCAGGCGGCGGCGTGTGCTGCCATTATCGTTTGCCCGTGCATGATCGCTGCGATCCATGCCGCTTGATCAAGGGAAAGGGCAGCAGGCGCGGGGTCAAATTCTGCGCGCGTGATGAGCGTGGGCTGGGCAATGGCGCGAGGTTTGTCCGCATCCTTTTGCGTGTTATAACGCCAGATGTCGGCCAGAGGCCAATCTGAGGGCACAAATTCAACTGCTGGTGCCAGCACAAGTGTTGAGGCCATGAACGTATCCGGCACCATAGTCCCTAAAACGGTGGCGTCAAAAGGAGGGGGATCGGCTGCGTGATAAGATCGCCGCAAGGCCAGTTCCAAACGCGCGACGTCGGGTAGATAGCCGATATGTTTGAACGGGGCGAAGTCCGTCAAAAACGCAGGCATTTCAGCACCGTAGTGCATCATCAATGGCGATTTTGGCGGATAGGTGCGCACGAACAATTGGGCCAACTGGTCAAAGTTCTGAGGACCCAGCAGTTTCAGCAGCACGGGAAAAGCCGCTCGCACGGCTTCGATCAAAGCGACGGTCACATTGTTGCGGTACACGTCAAAGCGCTTGTGTGCGCGGTTCCCATCTCCATCTTGCAAGCCTGCAGGCTCAGGTGTTTTGGGATCGAGCAGAGCCGTTCTGAAATCCGTCTGTGTTGCAGCCATCCTGAGTGTCAACTTGAAACCAGTGCCCCAAGTGCGTGGGCGGCACGGGCCGCCTCGTCTCGCAAAGTGGGCCAGTTGGGCACGTCGTTGTCCCATTCCACCAGAACTGGGGCAGGCCCTGTTTTGGCCAGCGCAAAATCAAGCAAATCCCAGACGGGATCGGCCGTGTAAGTTCCGTGACTGTCTATCAACAAGGGCGCGCCGTTTTCGTCACTGTCCTCGGCGTGGCCGCCGACGTGGAATTCTCCGACGGCGGCAAGAGGGTACGCATCAAGATACCCCTTGGCGGTATAGCCCAGATTGGTGGCGGAAATGAAAACGTTGTTCACGTCCAGTAACAGCCCACAGCCTGTTCGGTGAACCAGTTCAGCCAGAAAGTCAGTTTCGGTCCAAGTACTCGCGTCAAAGGCAAGATAGCTGGACGGGTTTTCCAGCAGCATTTGCCGCCCTAAGGCCTCTTGCACTTGATCGATATGATCGGCGACGTACGTCAGCGTGGCGTTGGTGTAAGGCAGTGGGAGCAAGTCATCAAGAAACTCAGCCCCATGGGTCGACCATGCCAGATGTTCCGAAAAGCTGGCAGGTTCCAGCCAGTCGATGAGCGTTTTCAGCCGGGAAAGATGATCTTTGTCCAACGCCTGTTCGCCGCCGATGGACAAGCCAACGCCATGTACCGAAATGGCAAAGTCTGTACGCAAAGCACGCAATTGCGCGTGCGGTCGACCGCCGTCACCCATGTAGTTTTCTGCATGGATTTCCAGCCATTTGACTGGGCCCGGATCGGCGCGCAAGGCATTGAAGTGCTGCGCTTTGTACCCCACACCGGGGGCGGCGGGCAGGCATTGTTTCGACACCGTCGCATCCAGCATGTCTTGGCCTTTCCGGGTCGTCTTGATGGTGATGCGCCCAAGTTCAATGATCGGATGCGTCTGCTTTTATCTGTTGCCAGCTTACGCAGGCAGGTCGCGATCTAACTCTTCCAAAGAGCCGACGCGTGGCGTGCCGTCCGCCATTTCGGGCAGTTCAATTTCGGCGCATGTGCCAGTATCGACCAGCGTCCATGCGTTGCCTTGATAATCTGTAACGGACGTACCTGCGCATGTTGTGCCAGGGCCGGCGGCGCAATCGTTGGCAC
>CAZJAW010000289.1:0-3879 GCA_964544035.1 uncultured Rhodobacterales bacterium | reverse complement strand
CAAACTCGAACGGGAGTTTGGTGCCGACCGAAAGGCATTCGCGGGAAGCATGGAAAAGTTCGTGCGCGCATCGATGAAAGGCTGGAAGTACGCGGAAACGCACCCGGAAGAAGCAGCATTGATCGTGCTGGACAACGATGAAACGGGCGCACAGACAGAAAAGCACCAAAAGCGCATGATGGGTGAAATCGCCAAGCTGACTGCGGGCAGCAATGGGGCGCTGGATACTGCGGATTACGATCGCACAGTGGCATCGCTCTTGTCGGGCGGGTCTGATCCGGTGATTTCCAAAGCACCAGAAGGTGCATGGACACACGCGATCACGGATGCAGCGCTGAAGTAAGATATACTTGCTAGATTTTGTGGGGCTGGCTGTGAGGCCGGCCCCATTTTTTTAGAAAAACGCGTTGGGTTTAAATTCCAAGTACTGATTTCTCTGACTTAGGTTGGGCGTTTTTTTGAGTGAGATGCTTGGACGATGTGCGGCCTGAATTTCGCGGACAAGCGCTTTAGGATGTAATCCATCGCGCTGTGAACGCATGACTTGACGTGGCCAAAACGCGCGAAGGCGCGCCAAACTTACTTAGATTTGTGTGGCCACGGTCACTGGACAAGCCGCCTTGCGCGATGACACGCTTGAGCAAAGCAGAACTAAGCGAAACGCTATTTAGAGACCAAAGCCTTGCCTTTTTGTTCCTTTGGCATGCGTTTGCCACCACCTTGCTGAATGATATGCGTCAATTCGTGTGCCAAGATTTTTGGGTTTTTCGCATCGCCCGGTTTGGCAAAATAGACGTCGTTGCCAAGGGCAAATGCTTTTGCACCCACTTCCTTGCAGGCCTCAGCCGCATTGCCGCCGGTGTGTATTTTGACCTTGCTGAGGTCGGCGCCTAACGCTTCGCTAAGACCTTTGGCAACTTTGGGTGGCAGTTTGACGCCCTTGGTGCCTTCAAGCGCGGTTTTGAGCGGCTTGGTCTTGGCTTTTTTGCCTTTCAGTTTCTCGGTAATTTGTTTTATTTCGTCTTCGGCCATGTGGCATTTCCAATCTCATCGCTTTCAATGGCAGCCAGTATAGCATGAGTGCGTAGATTATCGAAGTAAAACTGATTTTAGGGTGAGCCAAACAGCTCACCCTGCTCGGCGATATTAACGCGCGAACTTCTTATGCTTTAGCCGTTTCGGCTCCATGGCATCCGCGCCCAGACGGCGTTTTTTGTCCTCTTCGTAGTCTTCGAAGTTGCCTTCGAACCATTCCACATGCGCTTCGCCTTCAAAGGCCAGCATGTGCGTGCAAATACGGTCAAGGAAGAAACGGTCGTGCGAGATGACCACCGCGCAACCGCCGAAATCGACAAGTGCGTCTTCTAGCGCGCGCAGGGTTTCGACGTCTAGATCGTTGGTCGGTTCATCAAGCAGCAGCACGTTGCCGCCCTCTTTCAGAAGCCGCGCCATGTGGACGCGGTTGCGTTCCCCACCTGACAGCAGGCCGACTTTCTTTTGCTGATCGCCGCCCCGGAAATTGAAGGACGAACAATAGGCGCGGGAGTTCACCTCGGCATCGCCAAGAGCGATCAGTTCGGCGCCGCCGCTGATTGCTTCCCAGACGTTGTCATCAGGGTTTAAATCATCACGGGACTGATCCACGTAAGACAGCTGCACAGTGTTGCCGATTTCAACTGTACCGGAATCGGGTGTCTCTTGACCTGTGATCATCTTGAACAGTGTGGATTTGCCCGCACCGTTTGGCCCGATCACGCCAACAATCGCCCCGGGGGGGATCGAAAAGGACAGATTCTCCATCAACAGTTTGTCGCCCATGCCTTTGGTCAGGCCTTCGACCTCGATCACCTTGCCGCCAAGGCGCTGGCCGTTGGGGATGACAATCTGAGCGTACGTCAAACGTTCGCTCTCGGACGTTTCCAGCATGTCGTTATATTTGTTGATCCGTGCCTTGGATTTCGCCTGACGGGCCTTGGCCCCCTGACGCATCCATTTAAGTTCGCGTTCCAGTGTTTTCTGGCGGCTTTTGTCTTCGCGAGCTTCCTGTTCAAGCCGCTTGGCTTTTTGTTCAACCCAAGAGGAATAGTTGCCTTCCCATGGCACGCCTTTGCCGCGGTCCAATTCCAAAATCCAGCCGGTGATGGAATCAAGGAAATAGCGGTCGTGGGTGACGATCAAGATTGTGCCTTTGTAGTCGATCAGGTGCTGTTGCAGCCATGCGATGGTTTCCGCGTCCAAGTGGTTGGTCGGTTCATCCAGCAGCAACATTTCAGGGGCTTCAAGCAACAGTTTGCACAGAGCGACGCGGCGGGCTTCGCCGCCAGACAATGTAGTGACGTCGGCGTCATCCGGGGGGCAGCGCAGCGCTTCCATCGACACGTCGATCTGGCTGTCGAGATCCCAGAGGTTTTCGGCGTCAATCTGATCTTGCAAGTTTGCCATTTCTTCGGCGGTTTCGTCCGAGTAGTTCATCGCCAACTCGTTGTAGCGATCCAGTACGGCCTTTTTCTTGGCCACGCCCAACATCACGTTGTCGCGCACGGACAGGGCGGGGTCGAGGTAAGGTTCCTGCGGCAGATAGCCGACCTTGGCGCCTTCGGCGACCCAAGCTTCACCGGTAAAGTCCTTGTCCATCCCGGCCATGATCTTCATCAATGTGGATTTACCTGCACCGTTCACACCGACGACTCCGATTTTGACGCCGGGCAGGAAGTTCAGGTGGATATCTTCAAAGCACTTTTTGCCACCCGGATAGGTCTTGGAGACGCCGGACATGTGATAGACGTATTGGTAGGCGGCCATGGCACGCTCCCTTTTTGCAGACGAAGGACTGGTTTTGCGCTCAGATACAGGGGTGCTGGCGCAGGTGCAATGGTATGTAAAGCGGAGACGTTTTGTGGGGCAGAAGTTAATCCGATAGCCCGTACTCAAGTAGGCCAATCGGAAGGGCTGCGCTTTTTTGTGTAAGCCTTGGCCTGCACGACTGAGGAGCGTTTCGTTGATTGACAATCGCTTCCATCTGCTGTCGCATCGCGCGTTGCGGCTTTTATCTTTTTGGACACTGCTTTGATGCGCCATCGTTTTCCTCTTGCCCTGCCGGGGCAGACTATCGGTCTGTTGGGGGGATCATTTGATCCTGCCCATGAAGGCCATGTCCACATCACCCGCGAGGCGATGAAGCGGTTTGGTCTTGCTCATGTGTGGTGGCTGGTCAGTCCGGGCAATCCGTTAAAAAAGCGGGGTCCGGCTCCCATGCGGCGACGTTTGGCACGTGCGCATGCAATCATGCAGGACCCACGTGTGACGATCACGGATGCCGAGGCGACGCTGGGAACGCGTTACACCGCACAGACTTTGGCGGCTTTGATGCAACGCAATCACGGTGTGCGTTTTGTTTGGTTGATGGGGGCCGATAATCTGGCGCAGCTACATCACTGGCAGGATTGGGCGTGGATCATGGATCATGTGCCTATAGGTGTGTTGGCCCGGCCTGGTGATCGAATCTCGGCTCGGATGAGCCGAGCGGCAAGGTTGTACGCGCGCTACCGGATTCCAGGGCGCGCGGGTCAAATGTTAAGCCGCGTCGAGGCACCAGCATGGTGCTTTGTGAACGTGCCGATGTCGGGGCAATCGTCCAGTGCAATCCGCGCAACGGGGGCGTGGAGTGGGCCTGCGGAAACGTGATGTTTTGAGAGCTTGTTTGCCCCTGCAAGCTGAGGTTAGATGCCGCCATGACAGAACCTATTTCTCGCCGTCTTTTCCTGAGTTTGCTTGGCAGCACGGCTGCGACAGCCGCCTGTGCCGCACCGCCGACTGAATCGCTACGCCCCAGTGTGCGAGGCGCAGACCATTTCAAAAAAGCAGTTCAAGGCCCTGAGG
>CAZJAW010000288.1:0-3901 GCA_964544035.1 uncultured Rhodobacterales bacterium | reverse complement strand
GTTCCTACAAGTCCTCTAAGAAATGGCTGCGCACCCTGCCCACCGAAGGCCCTCAGGTCATTTGTGGCCCAGGTGAAAACGCGGGCATCGTAGATATTGGCGACGGCCAATGTGTGGTCTTCAAGATGGAGAGCCACAACCACCCGTCCTACATTGAACCATACCAAGGTGCTGCAACTGGTGTCGGCGGCATTCTGCGCGATGTCTTTACAATGGGCGCACGCCCCATCGCGGCGATGAATGCCCTGTCGTTTGGCACGCCCGACCATCCCAAAACCCGACAGCTTGTACACGGTGTCGTCGCCGGAGTCGGCGGCTATGGCAACGCGTTTGGCGTACCTTGCGTGGGCGGCGAAGTGCGCTTTGACCCTGCTTATAACGGCAACTGCCTTGTAAACGCCTTTGCTGCAGGCCTTGCTGATGCAGACAAGATTTTCTACTCGGCGGCGTCGGGCATCGGCATGCCTGTCGTTTACCTTGGCGCCAAGACCGGGCGCGATGGCGTCGGCGGCGCCACAATGGCCTCGGCTGAATTTGACGACACGATTGAGGAAAAGCGCCCCACCGTGCAAGTCGGCGACCCGTTCACCGAAAAGCGACTGATGGAGGCCACGCTTGAATTGATGGCCACGGGTGCCGTGATCTCGATCCAAGATATGGGGGCCGCAGGTCTCACGTGTTCTGCTGTCGAAATGGGCGACAAGGGCGGCTTAGGTGTCCGACTGGATCTGGAAAAAGTGCCTGTGCGCGAAACCGCAATGACTGCATATGAAATGATGCTCAGCGAATCCCAAGAACGCATGCTTATGGTGCTGCGCCCGGAACTTGAGACCGAAGCCAAAGCCGTGTTCGACAAATGGGACCTGGATTTTGCCATTGTGGGCGAAACGATTGCCGAAGATCGCTTTTTGATTCAGCTCAACGGAGAGACCAAAGCCGATCTGCCCCTGTCTAAACTCGCCTCAACCGCGCCAGAATATGACCGCCCATGGGTGCCAACCCCGGATGCCGAACCGCTTGGCGATGTGGTCAGCGTTGATCCTATCGATGGGCTCAAGGCGCTGCTTGCCAGCCCCAACTATGCATCCAAAGCTTGGGTGTTTGAACAATACGACACAATGGTCATGGCTGACAGCGCGCGCACGCCGGGCATAGGCGCGGGCATCATCCGCGTGCATGGCACCGACAAATCGCTCGCTTTCACATCGGACGTGACACCGCGCTATGTCAAAGCCAACCCCAGCATGGGTGGCAAACAAGCAGTGGCCGAGGCCTACCGCAATCTCACCGCCGTGGGGGCCACACCTTTGGCCACCACCGACAACCTCAACTTCGGCAACCCCGAAAAGCCCGAGATCATGGGCCAGCTTGTCGGCGCGATCCAAGGCATCGGTGAAGCCGTTGCGGCTCTGGATGTGCCCATCGTATCTGGCAATGTCTCGCTTTACAACGAAACCGATGGCACCGCGATCCTGCCTACGCCGACCATCGGCGCAGTTGGTCTGATCGCGCATCCCGACGACATGATTGGGTGCGATGTGCGCGAAGGCCACGTAGCGCTGCTGATTGGCGATGCAGGCAGTCATCTTGGCCAATCCGCATTGCTCGCCGAAGTCTTCGGGCGTGTTGAGGGCGATGCCCCGATGGTCGATCTAGAGGCCGAAAAACGCAACGGCGATTTCATCCGCGCGAACCGCGCCAATATCACAGCCTGCACGGACCTCAGCGATGGTGGGTTGGCATTGGCTGCGTTTGAATTGGCGCAAGCCAGCGATGTTGGCGTCATCCTCGACGACAACGACACCCCGTTCCTGTTTGGCGAAGACCAAGCACGCTATTTGATCGCGTGCAGCTTTGACAAAGCCGAAGCGTTGATGGTCGCAGCTGGTCAGGCAGACGTGCCAATCCAAAGCGTTGGCAAATTCAGCGGAGACACTGTGAGGATCGGGTCATGCTCTGCCCCATTGGCTGAGTTGAGCGAGACCTATCAATCAACCTTCGCAGCAACGTTCGCATAAAACGGGTCGGTGGGCGGGCGCATTTCGGCTTGAAAAGCCGGAACAGTCCCGCTCATTGACCTATCATGCGCAACAAGCGATCCCGCTCGCCTACATCGTCGCGTTTTGAAATCACTCCTGCCAACTCTTCGAGCGATGCAATCGAGTGGCCTGCGCGAAAGCTGTCCACATGAGGTAGCATCGCCGATATGCCCCGTGCCTTGGGTGCAAACTCATCCCACCGAAGCAACGGATTGATCCAGATCAAACGTTGCGCAGACAGATGCAGACGTTGCATTTGACGCCCCAAGGCTTCCGGGTCGTCGCGGTCCAGACCGTCAGTGATCAACAAAACCACCGCCCCCTGCCCCAGCACACGCCGTGACCAGTCGCGGTTGAAGGTTTCGATGCTGGACCCGATACGGGTCCCCCCTTCCCCAATCTTGCGCCTCGGCCCCTGCGGCGCGCAAGGCGGCATCGACGTCGCGGGTTTTCAAATGGCGGGTGATGTTTGTCAAACGCGTGCCAAAAGTAAACGCATGCACCCGCGCCCACCCCGCCCCTTTGGCATTGCTGACCGCGTGCAGAAAATGCAGCACAACGCGGGAATATTGGCTCATCGAGCCCGAGATATCACACAGAACCACAAGGTTCGGGTAACGTAGCTTTGGCGTTTTCCACTTCAGATCACGGATTTCTCCGCCAAAGTGCATCGCACTGCGCAGCGTGCGCGCCGCATCAATGCGCCCATGTGCAGCGGCCTGCGTGCGGCGTGCTGGCGTCGGGTCAATCGGCAATGACATACGAGCAAGCATTGCCTTGGCCTGTGCCATTTCGGCAGTGCTCATCTGTTCAAAATCAAGGGTCTTCAGTTTTTCGTCGCCCGACGTGGTAAAAGACGCGTCAACCTCGATCTCGGTGCCTTCCTCGTCTTCTTGGTCTTCTACATCTGGCCCGCCAGCGCCGTCCAAAAGCGCTTCTGCTGCGCGCTTTTCGGCGGCTTGTGGTCCGCGATCTTCCTGCACGCCGCGCACTGCGGGCAACATCGCAGCCATCATATGTTCCAGATAACGCGGATCGCGCCAATACAGCCGAAAGAGCTGCGCAAACACCGCTCGATGTTCAGGGCGCGACACAAAACAGGCATGCAATGTCCAATAAAAATCGCGCCGTTCCGTGAATCCGGCGGCTGCCACGGCTTGAATCGCGTCAATCATGCGGCCCGGCCCGATGGGCAGACCAGCACGACGTAAAGCGCGCGCAAAATGGGTGATGTTGCCCGCGAGTTTCGGGTCTTCGGGCAAATCAAGTGGGGCGTATTCTGGCATATGTTCCCGGGGGCCAGCCCCCGGACCCCCGGAGTTTATCTGGCAAGATGAAGTTGGATCAGGCTGGGTCGAGGGATGCTTTGGCCTCGTCCAAGATGCGTTTGGCTTCGGACCCTTGAAGTTTTTGAATGTCGTCTTGGTATTTGAGCACAGCGCCAAGGGTGTCGGCGATGACTTCTGGACTAAGTGTCAGGGCATCGAGCGCCAGCAGACATTTGGCCCAATCTATGGTTTCTGCCACGCCCGGCTTTTTAAACAAATCCTCAGTGCGCAAGCGCTGCACAAAGGCGACGACTTCGCGGCTTAGCGTCTTTGCGGCCTCAGGCGCGCGCGCAGTCAGGATTTCCATTTCGCGATCAAAACTGGGGTAGTCGACCCAATGATATAGGCAGCGGCGTTTTAACGCGTCATGCACTTCCCGCGTCCGGTTGGATGTCAGGATCACAATGGGCGGTTCGGGTGCTTTGATCGTCCCAAGCTCGGGGATCGTGACTTGAAAATCGCTCAAAGCTTCCAAAAGGAACGCTTCAAACGGTTCATCTGTGCGATCCAGTTCGTCAATCAGCAACACGGGTG
>CAZJAW010000287.1:0-3901 GCA_964544035.1 uncultured Rhodobacterales bacterium | reverse complement strand
CCTCCAGCAACCATCTCGGATGCTGCGATGCGGCCCGTCAGACCGGACTTTCGCCGCAACCGCGAAATCGAGTGATGGGTGAGTTCACAGACTGCGGACAAATCGGACCTCTGCAGTCGCGGCTATTGCTGACGCAGCATTTTTTCTTCGAAATTTCAGCTCCTCGCTTGTTGCAGCGCAGCGTATTCCACCAGAGCGGCCATTCATTTGGTTAGGTCTTTGTTGAGCGCAAGACAAACTTTCGCTGTGGCTTGAGCTGCCATTCAAACAAGAACAGTCAGTGGGTCAAAACCTGATCCAAAAATGTGCGGGTTCGTTCGTTGGATGGGGACGTGAAGAATGTTTCAGGATCATTTTCTTCGATGATCTCGCCAGTGTCCATAAACAATACGCGATCCGCGACTTTGCGCGCGAAACCCATTTCGTGGGTAACGCAAACCATCGTCATGCCGTCTTCGGCCAATGTTACCATCACATCAAGCACTTCACCGATCATCTCAGGGTCCAGCGCGGAGGTCGGCTCATCAAACAACAAGATTTCAGGCTTCATGCAAAGTGCACGCGCGATTGCAACGCGCTGCTGTTGACCGCCTGACAATTGACCCGGAAATTTCGCAGCCTGATTGCCAATCTGAACCTTGTTAAGAAACGCCATGGCAATTTCTTCGGCCTCGGCCTGTGGTGTCTTACGCGCAAGCATGGGTGCCAGCGTACAGTTTTCAAGGATTGAGAGATGCGGAAATAGATTGAAATGCTGAAAACACATGCCAACGTCGCGGCGCATGATTTCGATGTTGGGCGCATCGGCATTGATCATTTCGCCGTTGATAAAAATTTCGCCTGACTGATGTTCTTCTAGCTGATTGATGGTTCGGATCATCGTTGATTTTCCCGACCCAGACGGGCCACAGACAACGATCTTTTCGCCTTTCGCCACGGAAAGGTTGATGTCCTTGAGGGCATGAAACGTGCCGTAAAACTTATTCACGTTTCGCATTTCAACGGCAGCAGTCATCGGGTTTCTCCTTCAGGATTCCGCTTTCTGGGCGGCGGTAATAATGATCTCGACTTTTAGGACATCACGCGCCAATTTCGCTTCTCCGCAAGCGCGCGCAGGGGCGTGTCCTTTTGGTACCCAAGCATCCCAAACCGCGTTCATTTCGGCAAAGTCAGACATGTCTGACAGCCAGATGACGGCCTGCAAGATGTGCTCTCTGCCTGACCCCGCCTCAAGCAACAGCGTATCAACCCGCGAAAGACAGTCTGCGGTTTGCGCAGCAACGCTATCCCCCGCCCCAACCTGCCCGCACAAATAGATCGTGCCGTTGTGTTTAACGATCTTGCTCATCCGGCCGGATGTTTGAAGGCGCGTAATCATGCGCGTTCTCCAATAAGGTTTCGCCCACTCAACGCCGTCGAAATTTCATCAAGGATGACAGGATCATCAATGGCGGCAGGCATCTTAAAGTCCTGCCCGTCCGCAATCTTTTGCACCGTTCCACGCAGCACCTTACCGGATCGTGTCTTTGGCAGCCGCTTGACCTCAACAGCAGATTTGAACGCGGCAACTGCACCAATCTTGGCGCGCACCAGTTTCACCAATTCCACCTCTAATTCGGTCGCATCCCGCCCCGCCCCGTCATTGGTTACGAACAACCCAAGCGGCATCTGCCCCTTAAGCGCATCTGCTTTGCCCACAACCGCACATTCCGCAATATCGGGGTGGCTGGCGATGACCTCTTCCATGGCGCCGGTAGACAAACGGTGACCCGCCACGTTAATGATATCATCCGTGCGCGCCATGATGAAAACATAGCCGTCTTCATCAACAATCCCCGCGTCAGATGTGGCATAATACCCCGGATATTCCGCCATATATGACGAGATAAACCGTTCTGGCGCGTTCCATAGTGTCGGAAAGCCCGACGGTGGCAACGGCAGCTTGCAAACGATATTTCCAAGGGTTCCAGCAGGCAAAGGGTGCCCTTCGTCATCTAGAACGTGAATGTCATAGCCCGGCATTGGTTTGCCCGGAGACCCGAGCTTGATCGGAAAGGCACCTAATCCAACAGGGTTGCCCGACATCGCCCACCCAAGTTCCGTTTGCCACCAGTGATCGATAACAGGGCGGTCCAATTTGGCCTGAGCCCATTCAATCGTTGCCGGATCAGAACGTTCCCCCGCCAGGAACAGCGTGCGAAAACTGCTCAGGTCATAGTCTGCAATCAACGCGCCTTTTGGGTCGACCTTCTTGATCGCACGTAAGGCTGTTGGCGCTGTGAACATCGCCACGACGCCGTGATCTTGGATCACGCGCCAGAATGCGCCGGCATCCGGCGTCCCTACTGGCTTGCCCTCGTAAACCACCGTGGCCGCGCCATGCAGCAATGGCCCGTAACAAATGTAGGAATGCCCGACGACCCAGCCCACGTCTGATGCTGCCCAGAACACTTCACCGGGTTTGACGCCGTAATGGTTCTCCATCGTCCACTTCAGCGCCACCATATGCCCGCCGTTATCGCGCACGACGCCTTTTGGCTGACCTGTAGTGCCAGAGGTATAGAGGATGTAGAGCGGGTCGGTGGCCAAGACAGGCACACATTCGGTGCCCTCACCTGCCGCAATCGCGGCGTTCACGGCTTGGGAATAGTCCACGTCCCGATCTGGCGTCAGATCACACCGCAGTGTGTCGCGTTGCAAAACAACGCAATAGTCAGGCTTGTTGGTGGAAAGTTCGATCGCTTCGTCCAGCAAGGGTTTATATGCAATCACCCGTCCCGGCTCGATCCCGCAAGATGCTGAAATAATCGCTTTGGGGGCTGCATCGTCAATGCGGGTCGCCAATTCTTGCGGGGCAAAACCACCAAAGACGACAGAGTGAACCGCTCCAAGTCGCGCACAAGCCAGCATGGCAAAGACCGCCTGCGGGACCATCGGCATGTAGATGACAACGCGGTCACCCTTTTCAACGCCCAAACCACGTAAAACATGCGCTAGTCCGCTGACCTGATCCTTCAGTTCGGCATAGGTAAACCGCTCAACCCTATCCGTCACAGGGCTGTCGTAGATGACGGCTTGCCGATCACCATAGCCCGCTTCGACATGGCGATCTACGCAGTTGTAGCAGGTGTTACACGTCGCACCATCAAACCAGCGGCCATAGACGCCACTGTCTTTGTTGAAGACGGACGTTGCAGGCGTAAACCAGTCGACCTCTTTGCCGGCGTCTTCCCAAAATCCAATTGGGTCCGATTGCCAAGCATCATAAGTTGCGGGGTATTGCGACATCTTTTGCGTCCTCAGCAGGTGTAGTTCAGGCCAAGACGGCCGCCGTCGACGTAAATCGTCTCACCGGTGATATAGCTCGCCTTCTTGGAACACAGGAACGCGACCACATCGCCGATTTCGCGTGCATCACCTGCACGACCCAGTGGGGTACGCGACATCGCCATTTTGAACGCCTCAGGGTTGGCGTTCACGCCCGCCATCATCTCTGTGTCAATTGAGCCTGGCCCAACGGCGTTCACACGAATGCTGTTTTTCGCCAAGGCCAATGCTGCAACTTTGGTCAGCTGCATCACGCCGCCTTTGGACGCGCAATAAGCGGGGATTGCGGGGATCGCGACCTGCGCGTTGATCGACGACATGTTTACGATGGCACCCTCGATCTTGTGTTCAACCATGACCCGCGCCGCCATCTGCGTTGCAACAAAAACACCGCGTAGGTTGATGTCGATCACCTTTTGAAACGTCTCGATATCATAGCTCAGGAAATCGCCCGGCATCGCCACGCCCGCGTTATTGACCAATGCGCTTAGCGGACCATGATCCGCCGCGATTTGGGCAAACATCGCTTCGACCTGCGCAAGATCGCCCATGTCACAGGCGATTGCCGTGCCAC